>JAJRQX010000017.1 GCA_024280065.1 Aquificota bacterium | reverse complement strand
ATAGTTCAGGCGGTTCTGTTCCTTCTGTTCGTTTTCTTGGTCAACATCATATTCGTCAGGCCTTACACAAGGGTCATGGAGGAGAGGGAAGAGGTAGCCAGGAGGAACGAGGAGGAAGCGAAGAAGCTCAGGGAGGAAGCGAGAGGATACCTTGAGGAGGCAAAGAGGATCCTTGAGGAGGCAAGGTCCGAAGCGAACAGGATCCTTGAGGAGGCAAGGAGGGAGGCGAGCAGGGTAAGGACCGAGATAGTGGAGAAAGCTGAGGAAGAGGCTCAGGAGGAGATAAGAAAGGCTGTTAAAGATATCCGCAAGTCCCTTGAGGATGAGAAGGCGAAGCTGGAGAAGGCTGTAAAGGACATAGCCCAGGTGATAGTGAGAAAGATCCTCGGAGAGGCGGCGTGATGGGATACGTATGGCTTCTGCTACTACCCTTGGTAGCGTTCGGTGCAGAGGCAGGTGGAGAACACCACTCACCCCTTGAGGTCTTCTGGAAGGGTTTTAACATACTCATCTTCCTCGGGATAGTTTACTGGTTTGCAAGGAGGCCCGTATCAGAAGCCTTCAACAACTTCTGGAAGTCCCTCACCGAGAGGGTGGACTCCTCGGAGGAGGAACTCAGAAAGGCCAGGGAGGAACTAAAGAGGGCAAAAGAGGAACTTGAGAAGGCAAAGGTAAGGGCTGACGAGTCTATAGCCCTTGCAAGGGAGTCAGCACGGGCGGAGGTGGAGAACGCACGCAGGCACGCTGAGCAGGTGGCAAGAAGGATAAAGGAGAAGGCCAGGGAGACTGTCCAGATAGAGCTCAAGAGGGCCAAGGAGGAGCTGGCCCTATTTGGTATGGAGAAGGCGGAGGAGATAGCCAGGGAGATGCTCTCCGAAAGGTTCAGGGACCCGGAGGTCCAGAAGAGGTACATAGACGCACAGCTGAAGCGTCTGGAGGGAAAGCGGGATGGTGAAGGGTAAGGAGGCGGCAAGAAGGCTTGTCAAGACCCTGCTCAGGAGGGTTCCGAAGGAAAAAGACAGACTCATGTCAACGGGAGACCTCCTCGGCTTCATGGCGAACCTGTACAGGAAGGAGAGGGTCTTCAGAAATTTCCTCCTGAGTCCCTTCGTACCCTCGGAGGTCAAAGAAAAGGTCCTCAGGACGCTTGTGGAGAGATTCGGAGCTCCGAATGAAGTCCTTGAGGTCTTCAGCTACATGACCGAAACCCACTCCTTCTCCCTTCTCCCGGAAATGAAGAAGGTTTACGACCATGAGGTTGAAAGGATAATGAGGATGTCCAAGGGTCACCTTTACCTCGCGGAGGGTGTTGATGACAGCTTGGTGGATAGGATAAAGGAGACCATACAGAAGGTTCTCGGTAGGGAGCTTGAGATAGAGGTAAGTCAGGACCCGTCCCTCATAGGGGGTTTCCTTTTCAAGACCTCGGGTTTCGTTGTGGACACCTCGGTGAGGAGACACCTTGAGAGGCTCCTCATAGGGGGTTAAACCCATGGAGAGGACACTCATAATAATAAAGCCGGATGCTGTTAAGAAGGGTGCGGTGGGTAAGATACTCGACAGGTTCATAGAGGAGGGTTTTGAGATCAGGGCCCTTAAGATGTTCAGGTTCACAGAGGACCAGGCCAGGAGGTTTTACATTGTCCACAAGGAGAGGCCCTTCTACAGGGAGCTCGTTGAGTTCATGACCTCAGGACCTGTCGTCGCAGCGGTCTTGGAGGGGGAGGACGCTGTGAGACGTGTCAGGGAGATAATAGGACCAACGGACAGCGAGGAGGCGAGGAGGGTAGCTCCCAACTCAATAAGGGCCCTCTACGGAACCGATAAGGGCAAGAACGCGATCCATGCCTCCGACTCAAAGGAGTCAGCCGAATACGAGATACCCTTCATATTCTCTGAGCTTGAGATACTTTAAGATAGTCCTCTCAGTCTTAATCTTTGCCTCCCTTCTTTCCCTCCTTTCGAACCTCTCTGAGTTCCATCTCCACAAGGAGGAGGTCAGGAGGACCTTGATAGCCTTTGAGATGGACCACAGGGAAGAGTTCTTCCAGCCCACAGTCCTCGGAGAGCCTTACTTCAACAAACCTCCTCTCTTCAACTGGTTGATAGTCATCTCATCAAAGGTCCTCGGCTGGGGGACGATAACACCGAGGGCCGTAACCCTAACCTTTACGGTCCTGACAGCTCTGGCGGTGTTTCTTTTTGCCAGGAGGGTCCTGGGAGGAACGGAGGCCGCCCTTCTCTCCTCAGCCATATTTCTGACCTTTGCGGACGTTCTCTTCTGGTACGGCTGGATGGCTGAGATAGAGATGACACTCACCTTCATTGTCTCTGTAATGATATTCTCCCTATACCTGTTCTTTGAAACGGGAAGGCGTTTTTACCTGCTGATAAGCGGTCTCTTCTGCGGTCTTGGTTTCTCTCTTAAAGGCTTTCCTTCCCTTGCCTTCTTCGGTCTGAGCCTGATAACCCTGACCGTGATATACAGAAGGCCTTCTGTTTTGACCAACAGGTTCACCCTGATCTCCTACGCCCTTGCCTTCACAGTGGGCCTCTGGTGGCTACCCCTATCCGATGATCCGGTAACATACATAACTACCCTCTGGAGGGAGACCTTCAGCAGGGTTGAGGCCTCCAGAGACCTGAAGGATACGCTGAAACACCTGATCACATACCCCCTCCTTAACCTGAAGCAGACCCTGCCCGCGGGTGTTTTAGGCACGCTTCTAATACTCAGACACAGAACGCTACCGGACAGAAAGATGATGCCTCTTATCGTAGTTGTAGCTGTCAACTACGTTCCCTACCTGATCTCACCCGAAGCAAGGGGAAGATACGTCCTCCCTCTCTTTCCCGTCCTGGCAGTTGTTCTGGGTGATCTCTTTTTAAAGCGAAAGGACTTACCCATATTCCGACTACTTGTGCTATTTATGGTTCTCTCGGTAGTCCTGAGGGTGGCCTACGGCTACTTGGCTATGCCCGAGATAGAGGAGAGGAGGGGAGATCCCGAAAAGGTGGCGGAAGCTATACTGGAACTATCAGAGGGAAAGGACCTCGCCTGCGGTTGCGGAGAGCTGTGGGATGTCTGTCTGTATGCGGGTATGAAGAGAGGGAAACCCCTGTACTCTCCGGAGATAACTGACAACTGGGAGATCCTTGTAGACTGCAGGGAGAGGAACCTCAGGCTGGTGAACGCCTTCAGCTTAGGT
>JAJRQX010000204.1 GCA_024280065.1 Aquificota bacterium | reverse complement strand
TCCGCACCGAGGTCTTTGAGGTAAGAGAGGGCCATCTCCTTGAGCTTCTCGCTTGAAGAAAGGACCCTGAAGGTTACACCTCTGAGATCTCTCATCCAGTCCGTCTTCCCCCCGGACTTCTCAAGTAGCCTTATCTCTTCTATGACCATGCTCTCATCCATGCCTTTGCACATGTCGTATACGTTGAGGAGGGCTACGGAAACGGCGGTAAGGGCCTCCATCTCGTAGCCGGTTCTGGCAACACCCCTCACCTCGGAGAAGACCTCAACCCTGTCCTCACCTATCCTCACCTGGACCTCCACGAAGTCAAAGCCTATCGGGTGGCAGAATGGGAGTATGTCCCCTGTCCTCTTTGCACCGTATATGCCGGCAAGCTTGGTGGCCTCTGGAAGATTACCCTTGGGGAGCCTGTTCTCCTTTATGGCCTTTACAGTTTCTGGTTTCAGTTTTATCCTGCCGTATGCCCTTGAGGTCCTAAGGGTCTCAAACTTTGAGCTTACATCTACCGTCCTCATACTCCCTTAAATATATACGATTAGATTTCTTTTCATGGCTGAGCTAAAGAGAAGGCTTCCCTGCAATACGGAAGGCGAGTTTTTCGTTGATGAGAGCTGCATAGACTGTTCCGTATGTAGGGAGATAGCTCCGGGCATTTTCGGAGACGGAGAGGAAACCGCCTGCGTTGTAAAACAGCCCGAGAGCGAAGAGGAGCTCAGGGACGCCTTTCTCGCTCTTGTCTCCTGCCCTGTGTCCGCCATAGGTACTGTTTCCCTAAAGGTTCCAGAGAACGTATACAACCAACTACCCATACACATAGAGGACGGCGTTTACCTGTGCGGTATGGCGTCTAGGAAGTCTTACGGTGCCCTGAGTTACTTTATAGAGCATCCAGAGGGCAACTGGCTTGTAGACTCGCCAAGGTACCATCCAAGACTGGTTGACAGGATCAGGTCCCTCGGAGGTGTGAGGTTCATATTCCTCACCCATGAGGACGACGTCGCGGATGCGGACAGGTTCGCCGAAGAGTTTTCCGCCAAAAGGATAATACACCTGGAGGACTCAGGGGTCCTCCCCTCAGCGGAGATAAAGATCACGGGATACGACCCGGTCCCCTTCGGGGAGGACTTCCTGATAATACCCACCCCGGGCCACACCAGAGGCCACATGGTTCTTCTCTACAGAAACCGCTACCTATTCACAGGAGACCACCTCGCTTGGAGCAGGAGGAGAAACGGGATCGTTGCCTTCAGGGACTACTGCTGGCACTCCTGGGAGGAGTTAAAGAGGTCCATGGTGAGGCTCCTTGACTACGAGTTTGAGTGGATCATGCCGGGTCACGGATACAGAGCCAAGATAAGCAAGAAGGAGTTTGAGAGGTTTGTAAGGGACCTACTCAAGGAGTGAGCTCAGGAGTTCCGGTGCGGAAACGACCACCTTTGAGTTGGGGACCACAAGGTCGGCTCCAAGACCCTTCGCCCTTTCCTGAAGGGAAACGTTCTTGTGTCCGCAGTAAGCCAGCACCTTCACCTCCGGGAACTCGGACTTTATCCTCTTAAGAACGGACTCCCCCACTGAACCTTCAAAGTTAAGGAGGACAACACCTATATCCCCTCCGGAGAGCGCTTTCTTTACATCCTCCCAGTCCTTGGCGGTTAGGACCTCAAACCCTGCTGACCTGAGAAGGGAAGAAAGTTTGGATGAGGTTATCATGTTGCCGTCCACAAGCAGGACCCTCATGGTACAGATATTAGTCCTCAAGTATACTCAAGACCCTGTCTATCTTCATAAGTTCCTCTTCAAGCTCCTCCTTTATCCTCCTCTCCTTCTCAACCACCTCCTGGGGGGCCTTCTTCAGAAAGTTCTCGTTGGAGAGCTTCCTGTTCACCCTCTCAAGCTCCGAGAGTACCTTCTCCCTTCTCCTTCTGTAGGTTTCCTTGAGCCTTCCTATGTCCACCTCGCCCTCAACGGAGAGGAATATCTCAAGGTCCCCCGAGAAGGTGGAGACGGTTCCTTCGGGTTTCCCGCTGACCTCCTCAAAGGCCTCAAGCCTCGCGAGGTTGAGTATGTGGTGCTTTAGCTCCTCAACCAAGGTTTTCGTCTCTCTCCTTTCTGTCCTGTAGTAAGCCTTCAGCCTCTTTGAAGGCTCTATCTGGAGGTCGGACCTTAAAGACCTTACTGCGGTTACTATCTCCCTTAATCTCTCTATCTTCCCCGCGTCCTCCGGGAACATCTCGTCCTGTCTCTTTTCGGGGAACTCTTTAAGGGATATGGTCTCGCCGTCTGCGGAAGGTAACCTATGCCATATCTCCTCCGTTATGAAAGGCATGAAGGGGTGCAGGATCCTGAGGGCCTTCTCAAGGACGTAGTGGAGCGTGTAGAGGGCTGTTGTCCTCTCTGCCTCTACCCTGGTCCTCTCTTCCTCGTTTTCCTCAGGGGCCTTTCTGTAAACCCTCTCCTTGGTCATCTCTATGTACCAGTCGCAGAAGTCACTCCAGAAGAACTCGTATATAGCGTGGGCCGCCTTTGAGAAGTCGTAGTTTTCCAAAGCTTTGTTTACAGCTTCCGCTGTTTCGTTCAATCTCGTCAAGATCCACCTGTCCTCGGGTCTCATCTGAGCCATGTAGGGGATCCTTGAGAGGAAGTCGTCCGGTGTGTTCATGAGGATGTACCTTGAGGCGTTCCATATCTTGTTGGCGAAGTGCTTGTATCCCTCAAACCTTTTTTCAGAGAGCCTTATGTCCCTGCCCTGAACGGTGAGGATAGCTAAGGTGAACCTGAGGGCGTCCGCTCCGTATTTCTCAATTATGTCAAGGGGGTCTATGACGTTCCCCTTGGTCTTTGACATCTTCTGGCCCTTCTCGTCCCTTACAAGGGCGTGGACGTAAACGTCCGAGAAAGGTATGTCCTTCATGAAGTAGGTTCCCATCATTATCATGCGGGCTACCCAGAAGAAGATTATGTCAAAACCTGTAACGAGGAGATCGGTGGGGTACAGGCTCCTTATATCCTCCGTATTTTCGGGCCACCCGAAGACGCCAAAGGGCCAAAGGGCGGAGGAGAACCAGGTGTCAAGGACGTCCTCCTCCTGTTTGAGGTTCTCTGAACCGCACCTCTTACACCTTAAGACCATCCTCCACCTCTTAGTCTTCGGATCGTATCTGTACAGGCCTCTCGTTGAGATACCTGGGGTGAGCATCGCCACGGGGTTCGCTTCCTGGGTGAAGAAGAGCCTCAAAGAGTTTGCGTCCATATCCGTTGAGTGGTATTTATGGAAGGCAAACTTCTTGTAAAACTCAAGGACCGTCATCTCCGGGTGAACAAAGTTCGGAGACTTCAGGACCTTCTCTATCTCCTCCGGGGTAAACTCGTTCCCTATCTTTCCGTCCGCTATCAGGTTGAAGATTATCTTGTCGTATGGCCTGTCAAAGTCATCGTCCGTAAAGACGTTCACGCTCCTGCAGTCCTCACAGTACCAGACCGGTATTCTGTGGCCCCACCAGATCTGACGGGATATGCACCAGTCCTTCAGGTTGTACATCCAGTCAAGGTAGAACTTTTTCCAGTGTTCTGGTATGAAGAAGACCTGTCTTTTCCTCTCAAGCACACTCTTCTTCCTCTCAACCTTAACCTTTATGGACTTCTGGGCGGGTTCAAGACGGGCCTGGCCCGTTTCAATTACCTGAATGTGTCTCAGGGTGTCTCCATCGTATAGGTTCAGCTTTCCTCCTTCATGGACCAGAAGGTATTTGCCTCTATCTATCCTGGTCTCCAAGCCCTGCCTGATCACTGAGAACTCACCCTCAAGACCTATGAGAAACTCAAAGCCTCCCTTTTCCGCAAACCTGTAAGCAAGCTCCTTTGCCCTTTCAAGTATGTCCTTCCTCCCCTCAGGGTAGTATATGTAGGCGAGCTCTCCTTCTCTCACCCCCGCCAGGAACTCCACGCCTTCTGAGAGGACGACGACCGCCTTCGTGTGGCCCGAGACATCATCAACCACGGGGACCGTCACCGTTAGACCCTGGACTTCCGCCAGCTGAAGGTGGACCTCTCTCTCTTCCTTCTCAAGAAGCCCCTCCTCAACCACCTTTATGGAAGTGCTTCTTATCCTCGGGTCCGTAACCCTAACGAACCACTGGACGGAGACCATGGGCTCAACGACCGTCTTGCACCTGTAACACTTACCCACCGAGTGAACGTAGTCCTCTTCCTTCTCAAGGAGTCCCTCTTCCCTGAGTCTTTCCACTATCCTTCTCCTCGCCTCATATCTATCAAGGCCTGCGAACTCCCCCGCGTTCTCGTTCATTCTAGCCCCTTCGTCCATCACTTTTACGAAGGGTAGCTTGTGGTCCTTGCCTATCTCAAAGTCGTTGGGGTCGTGGGCGGGGGTTACCTTTACCGCTCCGGTCCCGAACTCCATCTTCACCCTCTCGTCCGCTATTATGGGTATGAGCTCATCCACCTCTTCACCCGACAATGTTCTCCTCTTCCAGCTCACGAGAGGGAGCCTTACCCTCTTACCTATGAGGTGCTTGTATCTAATGTCCTCAGGGTGGACCGCAACCGCGGTGTCCCCGAGCATCGTCTCTGGTCTCGTGGTCGCAACGGTTATATAGCCCGACCCGTCTTCAAGAGGATACCTGATATACCAGAGCTTTCCTTTCTCCTCTTCATGCTCCACCTCAAGGTCCGAGAGGGCGGTCCTGTCCCTCGGGCACCAGTTCACTATGTACTCACCCCTGTATATCAGGCCCGCCTCGTAAAGCTCCCTGAAGGCCCTTCTGACAGCCCTTGAGAAGCCTTCATCAAGGGTGAACCTCTCCCTCTTCCAGTCAACCGAAACCCCCAGTTTTTCAAACTGGGTCCTTATAGCCTCCCTTGACCTGGGTACCCACTCCCAGACTCTTTTTAGGAACTCCTCCCTTCCCAGCTCAAGCCTGCTCTTTCCTTCCTCCTGGATCTGTCTCTCCACCACATACTGGGTTGCTATACCCGCGTGGTCAAAACCCGGCACCCAGACAACCTGACGGCCCTTCATTCTCTGCCATCTGGCTATTATGTCTTGGAGGGTGGCGTTTAGGGCGTGGCCCATGTGGAGCGAACCTGTGACATTCGGCGGAGGTATCACTATGGAGAACTTCCTCTTAGGATCAGGTTTTTCAACGTGGTATATAGCTTTCTCTATCCAGAACCTTGACCACCTCTCTTCTATCTCCCTGTGCCTGTACTCGCCGATGTCCTTCATGATGAGGAAATTATATATGAACTATTATTATTCCCATGAAGGCGTTTGTGGTCAGCCTTGGGTGTGCTAAGAACTTAGTGGACACGGAGGTCCTCTTAGCCCATCTGAAAGGTGCAGGACTTGAGATAACACCGGACCTTGATTCTGCGGACCTAATTATAGTGAACACCTGCGGTTTCATAGAGGAGGCCAAGAGGGAGTCCGTGGAGACCCTCCTTGAGATGGCGGAGACGGGAAAGAGAGTTATAGCTTTGGGTTGCCTTGTTGAAAGATACAAAGAAGAGCTTGAGAGGGAACTCCCGGAGATAGAGGCCTTCTTCGGGACAGAGAGCTGGGGAGAGGTCCTGAAACATCTGGGCTTAAAGCCCAGGTACTCCCCCGTCCACAGGGTCCTGACCACACCGAAGTCTTACGCCTACATAAAGATAGCTGAGGGTTGCAACAGGTCCTGTTCCTTCTGTGCCATACCGAAGATAAGGGGAAGGCACAGGTCAAGACCTATTGAGGAGATAGTTGAGGAGGCGAGGAGGATAGCCGACTCGGGCGTTAAGGAAATAAACATCATATCCCAGGATACCACCTACTACGGGAAGGACCTCTACGGTGAGTTCAGGCTCGTAGATCTTCTTAGGGAGCTTGAGAGGGTTGAGGGTATAGAGTGGATAAGGCTCCTTTACCTCTACCCAACGGAAGTGAGTGAAGACCTTATAAGGTTCGTTGCGGACTCGGGAAAGGTCCTCCCTTACTTTGATATACCCCTACAGCACGTATCAACCAAGGTCCTGAAGAGCATGAGAAGGGGCTACGGAGAGAGGTTCGTAAAAGACATGGTGGAGAGAGTAAGAAAGCACATACCTGATGCGGTTCTCAGGACCACCTTCATAGTGGGTTATCCAACGGAAGAAGAGGAGGACTTTGAAAAGCTCCTCGGCTTCGTTGAAGAAGGGCACTTCCACTGGGTAGGAGTCTTCACCTACTCAAGGGAGGAGAAAACCGCAGCCTGGAACCTTGGGGACCCGATCCCTCAGGAGGTGAAGGAGGAAAGGAGGAAAGCCCTGATGGAGGTCCAGAGGCGTATAACTAAGTCTAAGAATGAAGCGATGATCGGAAAGAGGGTTAAAGTACTTATAGACGGTTTTTCTGAGGAGTTCACAACAGTTCCCAAAGGTAGGGCCTACATACACGCACCCGAGGTGGATGGAAACGTTTACATAGACAACGAGCTCGGAAGCCTGAGGGAGGGTGATATGGTGGAGGTGGAGATAACCCAGGCGTCTGACTACGACCTGGGCGGGAGGGTCGTATAAGGGTTTCAGAATATACGAATATAACTCAACGTTTTCAGAACATAAGAAATAGAAAACATAAGCACTTCTGAAAGAGGTTTAAAATCTTCGGAGAAACCGAAGGAAGGAGGTCTGAAGATGAGAAAGAGTTTACTTATAGGTGCGGTCCTGTCAACGGTTGCTGTTAGCTTTGCCACGAACGGTGACAACCTTATAGGTCTCACACCCGCCTCAAGGGCTATGGGCGGTATAGGTGTGGGCCTTCCCGTAGGACCCGTTGACTCCATATTCAGGAACCCCGCCTGGATGGGTGTAATGGAGAATAAGTTTACGGTCCAGTTCGGCGGGATACTGTTTATGCCGAAGGTAAAGGGAAGGAGTAAGGGGTTTGTCCAGAATACAGCTGGTGGTGCTCCTAACCCTTACGACACAGGTTATGTAAAGAGCAGGGCGGACCTCTTCGTTGTTCCTGAAATAGGTATAGTCCACAGGCTAAGCGATAGACTTACCTTCGGCCTTGGAGCCTTCGGTGTTTCGGGTATGGGTGTAGATTACAGGGACAAAAACCCTGGCCTTTCCCAGATGCACACCACCTTTCAGTTCATGAGGATAATCCCCGCGGTCGCCTTTAAGGTTAACGAGATGATAAGCGTCTCCTTTGCTCCCCACCTCGCATGGGGCTCGCTGGATATGGGTGCCGTTATGTGTGCAGATACGCCTGGGGATCCAGATAGTGTTCCCGAACTTGACCAGTGCTGGAACGCAAGCGGCGGGCAGTACCAGACGCTCGGCATAGGCTTTCAGGTGGGGGCTTCTCTGAACTTCGGGGACTTCCTGTATGCGGGTATAACCTACCAGTCTCCCGTTTCAATGAAGTACAGGAATGTGTTTGATTCTGACAACCAGCAGATAGACCCTAACAATATTTATGAAGACCTCAAGCTCACACAACCCCAGGAGGTTGCCTTCGGTGTAGGAGCCTCACCCCTTAACAACCTGAGGGTCGGTCTTGATATCAGATGGATAAACTGGGAAGGTGCGGATGGATACAAGCACTTCGGGTGGAAGGACCAGTGGGTTTTCGCCGTAGGTGGAGAGTACAAACCTACTGACAAACTTGCCTTGCGCATAGGTTGGAACTACGGGAGGAGCCCGATAAGGGGAGGAGACAAGGACACAACCCTACCTCCTCCTGGAAACATACCAAACCTCGCAGCCCCCTTCTCAGAGTTTCATAAGGCCTGGTTTAATCTCGTAGGCTTCCCTGCCATAGCGGAGCACCATATAACCCTCGGTCTGGGATATAGGTTCACCGAAACCTTCAGCGTTGACCTTTCCTACGTTAGGGCTCTGGAGAAGAAGGTTGAAGCCTGCGCCGCAGGAACG
Organism: Aquificota bacterium; assembly: GCA_024280065.1. Classification (GTDB taxonomy): domain Bacteria; phylum Aquificota; class Aquificia; order Aquificales; family Aquificaceae; genus Hydrogenivirga. The sequence continues at coordinate 189 of JAJRQX010000204.1, read as the reverse complement.
AACTGTCAGGTCCTTGCTGGAGCCAAGATGTACCAGGACTCCATATCCTTGGGCCTCAACTGGGAGTTCTGAAACCGCGGGAGGGGGAGGGCCCCTCCGTTCTTTGTTCTCAGGACCTCAAACCTTGAGTTCCTCCAGCTTCTTCTCTATCTCCTTGAGCTGGTTTTCTAACTCCCTCACCTGATCCAT
>JAJRQX010000203.1 GCA_024280065.1 Aquificota bacterium | reverse complement strand
CCTGTCGGGTGATATGCCTATCTCCTTTATCTGGTCTATAAGGGAAGAGCTCTCCATAGCCTTCCTTATGAGACCATCTATGGAGATCCTGTTCTCAAGGAAGGCCTTAACGTCTTCTGGCTTGAAGACGGAGGAGAGGCTACTCTCTACGCTCTGGAGCTGTCTCCTGTAGCTCTCCTCAAGGGCTTTAAGTTGTCTCAGCTCCGCCTCAAGGGAGTGGACGCTCCAGAAGTCTCCGTATCTTCTCGCTGTCTCTATCTCCCTTTCCACCTTCTCCTTAGTCCTCCTCACCCTCTCAAGCTCACTCTGGACGCCTCCTATGTCCGATTTCACCTGCATTATCTGGGATCTCAAGTTTATGAGGTGCTTCGCCTCCTGTTCCACAGCCCTTTCTATCTGGTTCATCAGGTTGTCAAGGTGCTCCCTAACCTTCCTTAGGAACTCTCTTCTGTCTATGCCTCTCTTCTCAACGAACTTGGCCAGGGGAGAGCTTTCGTCGGAAAGGAGGGCTATCAAGAGATGGTCAGTATCCACCCTGGTATCGTTCTTTTCTTTGGCTATCTCCTTTGCCTTTTCAAGATACTCAAGGGCTCTGGCGGAAAATAGGTTCTCGCTCACCATACCTTTACCCCCATCTTCATTAGCTATATAATATTTCTTGAGTGAATTATTGTCAAGCTCAATACTCCTCCCCTGTCCACATATCAGGGGTGAATCTTACGACCCTGTTTCTTCCTTCCTCCTTTGCCCTGTACAGGGCTACGTCCGCAAACTTTATACACCTCCAGATCATACCCCCGCAGTCCTTAGGGAACTCGGAAACCCCTACGCTGACCGTCTTCTTTATCACACCTCCCGAGAACTCTATGGTTTTGCTCTCAACGTTCCTCCTTATCTTCTCAGCCACTTTTTCGGACATGCCCTCCTTGACGTCCATGAGGAGGACAAGGATCTCCTCTCCCCCGAACCTTATTACATAATCCGCCTCCCTGACCGAGCTCTTGACCACCTGGGCTACCTCCTTCAGGACCCTGTCTCCCACATCGTGTCCGTATCTGTCGTTCACCTCCTTGAAGAAATCTATATCTATCATGAGAACGCCGAGGGTAGTCCCTCTCCTCTTTATCTGGGCGGAGATCTTGTCCGCTATCTCCTCAAGGAACCTCCTGTTGTACAGGCCTGTGAGCTGGTCTATGTAGGACTGCTGTTTTAAGAGCTCCATAAGGCTCTTTGACTCCAGGACGGGTGATGCCTCCTGCAGGTAACCCTTTATGTAAGGGATTATCATCCTTATGAACATGTCCATCTCCTTCTCATAAACTATCTGAACCACGTTCCCGACCTTCCCCCCTATATTCACAGGTATGCAGTAATACTGGATACCTTGGGTTGAGCATAGCTCGTTGAAGGCGAACCTGGGGCATATACAGGGAAACTCCGCGGAGTCCACATCCTCCCCGGTTCTCTTCGCCCTGCACTCGTCCGCGTTCTCAAGGATCACCTCAGAGCACCAGAGTTTCTCCCCCTGAACTGTTATCACCTTCATGGAGTTCTTCCTCTCGTCCACCTCATAGATAGAAAACTTGTCAAGGCTCATGTAGTCAGCGAGGACAGTCTCTATCCTTGCGTATATGTCGTCCTTCCTGAGGTCCTGCTCTATGGCCCTCTTGAAGTGGGAGATCTTCGCAAGCTCCTCCACTATCTTCTCCGTGTCCTTGAGGGCGTTTTCCGTCTCCATGACCGTGTAACCTATAAGCATGGAGACCTTCTCCCTAACGTTGGATAGGGTTCTGTCAAGGGTATCACCCACTAGGTTAATCTCCTTGGCAAGCTCGCCGGCTTCGTCTCTGAGTTCGGTGTTTATCCTCTCCTTGAAGTTTCCGTCCTTATATCTGTTCAGGACCCTCCTCATCTCGGTAAACAGCTTCCTGTAAGGCTCAAAATGTCTGAGGATTATCCAGAATAGGGTGAGGAAGAGAACTCCCGCTATACCCCCGTATATACTCAAGGTGGTGAGAGCCTCCTGCCTTTTGGCGGTCAGGTCCACCGCTATGCTTATCGCTCCTAAGACCTCGCCCTCCCTTACATTATGACACTGCAGACAGTTCACCGAACCCCTTGAGGTGGCCCTGTAGGGTATAACGACCTCGTAGACCACTTTGTCTTTGCTCTCAAGTATCTGGTCTTTCGGTCTTCCAGTTCTCAGGACCTCCTCCTCTATCCTCTTTATAGCTCTTTCATAATCTCTCCCTTTCCCGTATTCTCTTATGACCGCCTCCCCTCTTATGATCCTTACATACTCAAGGCCGTGGAGTCTTCTCACCTCCTCAAGGAAGATGTCCCTCCTATCCATGGTACCCATGACCATGTAGGAGGTCAGGGTGGCCCTGACGAGCTGGGCCACTGTCATGGCGGTCTCCCTTGAGCTCTCTATGGTGCTCTTTCTGAAGAAGAAGGCAACAACTCCTACGGTCATTATGAGGAGAAGAAGAAGGACAGCACCCGTCTTTAAGATGAGCCTTCCCCTCATACCCTTTAGCACTTCCGATTGAAACTAAATCGGCACTTAAGGAATCCTATTTATCGGATAGGTTCTGGAGGTCTCTGAGGAAGGAGTTCTGGAACTCGCTCTTGAACTTATGAGAGTAAAGGGCTACCTTTGCGGTGTCTCCCTCCACCCTTATCCAGACCTTCCTGTGGACCGTATAGAAAGCTATCATCATACCGATAACGAGAAGGGCGGAACCTATCCAGATGATATTGGTTCCCGGATGGTAGGATATCTGGAAACCTGAGAAGAACTGAGGGACGAAGCCGTCCATGAAGAAGACGTAAGGAAATTCCCTCAGGTCCTCTATCTCCGAGTAGACGAACACGGTGAGCCTCGGGTCGTAAACAACGGGGACGTTGTAGTCCTTTCTGTCCTTGAGGACCTTAAGGACCACAGCGGGGGCGAGGTCTCCGTCAAGACCTGCCTGGGGGTTGTGGATGTTTAGGATAACCCTCTCCACCGACACTAGCATGTCCCTGAACTCCGCCACCTCACCGCTCCTGACCGTGAACCTCCCGAGTATGGCGTTCTCCGGGTCCTTCTCCGCCAAGTTCTTGTCCACAACTACCACACCCATCTCCTTGACACCGCCGGTGAGACCGTAAGAGGCCTGGAAGATCCTGTAACTTCTGAAGACAAAGGGCTCGTTCACCTCAACCTTACCCTCCGCCACCTTCCTACCGCTGTTTATTATCTCTATGTAACTCCTGTAGGAGGCAACCGCATCCTTGAACTCCTCAGCCACCTTTTTACCTTTCTCCTT
>JAJRQX010000016.1 GCA_024280065.1 Aquificota bacterium | reverse complement strand
CAAGGCTCACCGATGTCGCCCCGTAGGTGACCGTCATAGTTCCCGTCGCACCGAGGCTGGTGTCCTGCGAAGGGTAAGCTGTGTCAAGCTCGTATACGTTCGTGGAGAAGACCTCACCGCCCGGTCTGAAGACCGGGACGAAGTTCCCTTCACCTATCTGAACGTTGAAGACCTCATCCGAACCTACGTAACTGAAGCTCCTATCAAAGGGTCTGGTAGTCAGGGCTGCCCCTGAGAAGAGATAGTTATCACCCACCTTCTCGTTGGCAAGGTCAAGGAGGGTGTCCAGGACCTCCTTAAGTTCAACACCTATAGCTCTGAGAGAATCCTCCGTATGTATCTCGTTCTTCGCCTGAACTACCTTTGCGTATATGCCCTTGAGCCTATCCGAGAACTTCCCCAGAACAAAATCCATGTAGGTGAGGTTCACATCCGCAAAGAGCCTGTTCCTTGAAAACTGGGAGAGCCGGGCTATCTCCTTTTTGAGGGTAAGGATGTTCAGGGTAGCGGGCGGGTCGTCCGATATGTTGTGTATCCTTCTACCCGTGGCTATCTCAACCGTCTTCCTGGCTATCTCCTGCCTTATCCTCTCGTCCTGCTTCTGAAATATAGAGAAGAGGAGTAGATCCGGGACCTTCATCTCTTCCACCTCACACCATATTGATGGTCGTCTCAAGGAGCTCGTCTATAGTCCTCACCACCCTCGCTATAGCCTCGTAGGTCCTCTGTATCTTCATGATCTCCATGAACTCCTTGTCTATGGAAACCCCCTGCATCTCCTTCAATCTCCTGTCAAGGGATTCAAGAAGGGCTGACTCTATCCTCAGCTTGTCCTTAACGTCCGCCTGGGTAGTTGATATGTCCCCTATAAGGTCCCTTACCAAACCCCTCGTGTTCTCCCACCATACGTTTGCAAAACCGCTGAAGGTGTCCGTAAGGCTGAAGTTAAGGTCGTTGACGTCATCTCTCAGACTCCCGACCACCCTTATATCGCCAACACCCGTTCCTTCAAAGACAGGAGAGCTCTCATATACGTTGTTCCCCGTGTCCACAACTTCCGCCTCCGGGTCGGTGTTTTCTATCCTTACGGTGTAGGACCCATCCGGGTTCGCCACGAGGGTGGCGGAGAAGCCCGCACCCGTGATAGCGGGATCGGAGTTAATGGTGTTCACAAGGTCGTTCAGACTGAGACTCCCGTATCCGCTCACGGTTCCAACGAGAAGACCTCCTGAGTAAAACTCAAGGTCTCCGTCAATACCGTAGGTTGACAGCGGGACGCTCGGGTCGGGGACGTTCCTTATGAGGAACCATGTCCCGCTGTTTTCCCTCGGTATCTTGACCTCCGAGATCAGCTGTCTGGCGATCCTGTCCAGCTCTGACCTGAACCTGGCTATGTCCATCCTGGCATCAAGGAGTGCCTTCACCTTTCCCGACTCTATGACCTCCGTTATGTCCGTATCGCCATTAGCCTTTGAGTCCCAGAAGACCCTTCCACCTGCGTATCTAAGGCTCCAGTAGCCTTCCTGAAAGTCCACGAGGGTAAACCCCATGGAGGTGAGGACCTTAACCCTACCTATATCGTCCTCCTGTATGTCTATGTTTATAAGTTCGGACAGCTCTCTCAGATACATGTCTCTCTCATCAAGGAGGTTCTTGTAGTCCCTTCCCCTCGCATAGGTCTGGGCGTAGGCCACAGTTATCTCCTTGTTTATTACGTATATTTTCCTTACAAGCTCGTTTATCCTCGCCACCGCCCTGCTCAGGCTGAAGTCCACGCTGTTGTCGAGCCTGTCAAGGTCTCCAGCCTTCGCCCTGAGGAAGTCCACGAGGCTCCTGGCGGAGTTGTAGATCTCATTCTTGGCCCCCTCGTTGGTAGGGTTCTTCATGAGGTCCAGGTAAGCCCTATAGAACCTGTCCGTGTAGTCGCTTATACCCGTCCCTTCAAAGAGCTCCTGGAACACACCCTCCACGTTGGAGAGGATGCCGCTCCTCTCTTCAAGGTATCTCACGAGGGAAAGCTTTGAGTTCCTGAGGCTCAGGAAGTATAAGTTCTGGTCCCTCCTCACCTCCTCAAAGTTAATGCCCACAGGTGCGAAGCTCTTTATCACGGGCTCCTCCTCAACGTAATCGGGGTTGTTGGCGTTCACTATGTTCCTGTTCCTTATGTCAAGGGCCTTCCTGTATATCTCAAGGGCCTGAGAGATTATCCCGAAGGAGGAACCAAACATCTAAACCCTCCTTGAGAAGAGACCTCCCCTTTTAACTGCGGGTTCAAGGTAGCCCTCTATTATGGATAGGTTCCTGCTTATGAGCTTCTTCACCTCCTCAAACTCCTCCTTTACCGCCTTCCTCTCCTCCGGGCTTGCCTTTCTCAGCATAGCAAGGAACTCCTCAAGCTCCCTCTCAATGCCTTCGGTATCAAATGGGTCAAGGAGTTTGTCCCTTATCCTTGACAGCTTCTCCCTCAACTTCTCCAGCATGGCACATCCCTATAATAATCCTTCGTCATGTTCCGATTATTTTTCAGAAGGAGGTTCTGACATGTCAATAAAGGCAAGACTCGCACTGGTTAACGGACTTCTCGTTCTTGTAGCGTTCATTATCGGCGGTGTCATCTGGAACGCGGAGAAGAAGGTTGAGCGGACTATAAAGCAGGTGAACAGGGAGCTACACTACCTTGACCTCTACAGGGAGATGAAGATAAACCTCCTGAACACGGCTATACAGGTCAGGAACCTCATTCTTGACCCGACGAGCGAGGAGGCAAGGAACGGCATAAGGGAGAACCTGAGGGCCTTCATGGAAAAGCTCAAGGTCCTCAGGGAGAGGGAGAAGGAGTTTGACAGGAAGGAGGCGGAGCTAACCAGGGACCTTGCCTTCTTCACATACGGCGGAGACATAGAGCAGGTCATACAGCTCGTTGATATGGAGGCCTACGAGGAGGCCAGGGACCTCCTCGTTGAGGTTGAGAAGGCGGGCTTTAAGGAAACCCTTGACCTCTTAGACACCCTTATAGCCCACAGGGTTGAGAAGATAAGGAAGGCTCAGGAAGGTATGGAGTCCTACATAGCTAAGGCGAACGTGCTCATGCTCGGCATAACGATCCCCTCAATACTCTTCGTCTCCGCGGTCCTCTACTTCATATCCAGGGGGATAATAAGGCAGATAGGTGAGATATCGGGTGAGGTGGACAGCCTCGCCAAAGATATGAGGTTCAAGGAGGTAAACCTGAGGAGGTTCAGAAACGAGCTTGACAGGCTCATAATCTCCCTTGAACAGATGGTAAAGGAAATAGGTGATGCGGTCATGTCCGTGAAGGACGTTATGCAAAAGGTATCCAAAGGGAATATTAAGGTAAGGGTGGAGGGTGAGTACAGGGGAGACATAGGTGAGCTTATAAACTACATAAACACATCCCTCAGGGATCTCCAGTCCGCTCTCGGGAGCGTCAAGGGGAGTCTCGTCAGCATAGCATCAAGTATAAAATCCTTGAACGCAAGCACACAGCGTATAGAGAAGGACAACGAGAACCTCAGCGGTAACATAGCGAGCATAATGACCTCCGTTGATGAGACCTCCGAGGCGATAAGGCAGATCTCGGAGGAAACCCAGAGGGCGAGGAACGTCTCCTTGGATATGGAGAAGGCTATACAGATGGGGAAGTCCAAGGTCACCTTCATGCACACGTCTATGGGGAACATAGTGGAGGTGAGCAGGGAGGTTAACTCCATTACGGAGACGATAATAGACATAGCGGAGCAGATAAACCTCCTGGCCCTGAACGCGGCGATAGAGGCGGCGAGGGCTGGGGAGCTGGGAAGGGGTTTTGCGGTTGTTGCGGATGAGGTCAGGAGACTCGCCGAGATCTCAGGGAACGCTGCTAAGGAGATAGCCGCCCTAATAGAGAAGGCGGTGAGGACCGTTGAGGAGGGAAGGGTGGCGTCCGAAGAGCTGGTTGAGAGCTACGTTAAGATAGAAGAGGTGACAAAGGAGATAGCCAACGTCATAGACACCATAGCTACAGCGATGGAGGAGCAGTCAAGGGCCATAGACATAATAAGGGACAACATGACGGAAATAACCAGCGTATCGGAGAAGAACACGGAGAACATGAAAAAGATAGTAGAGGAGGTGAGGAAGATCAGCAGGATCGCGGATCAGGTTGAGGAGAAGATGAGGAGCTTTGAAGTCTGATCTCCCTCCTGAATGCCACGTAAAAAAGACCAGCCCTCAAGAAGGTCTCCACAGTCATGAAGACCCAAGGAACGAGAGGGGAGCTGAGGACATTGAGTAAAAGGAAGGAGGGGACTATCCTGAAGACCCAGAAGGAGAAGACGTTTATAAGGAGCGGGACCGTGGTCCTTCCCATACCCTTAAGTGCTCCTGAGTATATTGACGCGTAGGCCATCGGGACCTGGGAGATGCCGACTATTATGAGGTAGTAAACCGCCCATTTCACCACCTCTTCGTCCCTCGTAAAGGGAAGGGTGAGGTATTCAGGAAATATGATTATTACGAGACCCAAGAAACCCATTATGAAGGCGGTTATCTTTGCGGTCAGGCTTACACCGTAGAGTAACCCCTTCATGTTCTTAGCCCCGTAGTTCTGTCCGGCTATCACCGTGCTCGCAACCATGAAGCCGAAGCCGACCATGAAGGATATGCTCTCAACCCTGAGACCTATCTGGTGTGCGGCTAAGACCTTGTCCCCGAACTTGGCCAGGAAGCCGACGAACACGTTGAAGGAAAGAGTCGTGACAGCCCTCTCCACCGCTGTGGGCGTCCCTATCAAGACCATCCTGCGAAGGACCTTCCGGCTCAGCCTCGGACTCAGCCTGAAGGGTTTTCCCAAAACCGCGGTCAGGTAGAGGTATATGAGGAAGGCGACAAGCTCCGAGAGGACTATGCCCCACCCCGCACCCTGAACACCCAGCTCAGGAAACCCGAACTTACCGTATATGAGGCAGTAAGCGGTTGATACGTTTACCATGTTCATCACAATGGCAACCTTCATAGGTGTCTTTGTGTCTCCCGCACCGTTGAAGGCTCCGTAGAAGGTATTGGTCATGAAGCCGACGGTGATGAACCAGAAGATAGGGGTCAGGTATTCGGAGGACAGGGCCACCACCCTCTCCGAAGCCCCCAGAAACTCCATTATCTTAAGGACCATGTCCTTGCCGAAGAAGGTGAGAGGCAGGGCTATCAGAAAGGAGACGAGGAGACCCGATGACAGAGCGGGGGAAGGGTCCTCACCCGCACCCACCCTCTGGGCAACCAGGACGCTTGTCCCCGTGTAGGACAGGGCCATGAGGGAGTACACGAACCAGAGAAGTGACAGGCTGAAGCCGACCGCAGCCACCGCTGAGGCGGAGATCCCCGAGACGAGTATTAGGGAGAACATACTCTCCACTGTGTAGAGCAGGTTCACCACTATGATGGGAAAGGCGAAGCGGACTATCTTTTTGGCGTTTTCCTTCAGAGGAGCCCGGGGGTCTATGAGGATCTTCTGCATGAGGATTTTAGTATAACCTTTGAGCGATAATATTCACCATGCACCTCATAGGGAACTACGCAAGGCTACCGGTCAGGTTCGTAAGGGGCGAAGGGGTTTACCTATATGACGATAAAGGCAGGAGATATCTGGACCTCATAGCCGGTATAGGGGTGTGTTCCCTGGGGCATTCTGACCCTGACGTTGTAAGGGTAATATGCTCCCAGGCTAAGGAGCTGATACATGTCTCCAACCTCTTTGAAAACCCCTGGCAGGAGGAGCTTGCTGAAGAGCTGGTGAAGGAGTTCTGGACGGACGCAAAGGTCTTTTTTTGTAACTCCGGAACCGAGGCCAACGAGGCCGCGATAAAGCTCGTAAGGAAGTTCTGGAGTGATAGGGGTGAGAAGAGATACAGGATAATAACCTTCAGAAACGGTTTCCACGGCAGGACCTACGGTAGCCTCTCCGCAACCGCACAGGAGAAGTTCCACACAGGTTTTGAACCGATGCTTGAGGGCTTTGACTACGCGGACCTCAACGACATAGCCTCCGTCAGGATGCTCCTCAGGAAAGATACTGCAGCGGTCATGCTTGAGGTCATTCAGGGAGAGGGAGGGGTGAACGAGTGTGATCCCGATTTCCTGAGGGAGCTTCAGAACCTCTGCAGGGAGAAGGGGATACTTCTCATCGTGGATGAGGTCCAGACGGGTATAGGGAGAACGGGAACCTTTTACGGCTACCAGAACTACGATATAAAACCGGACATAATTACCTTAGCTAAAGGTCTGGGAAGCGGTGTCCCGATAGGTTGCGTCGTTGCCAGGAGTGAGATCGCAGCTTCCCTTACCCCCGGGACCCACGGATCCACCTTCGGTGGTAACCCCTTGGTCTGCAAAGCTGCCCTTACGGTGGTCAGGAAGGTTAAAAAGCTCCTGCCCCACGTAAGGGAGGTCGGAAGCTACTTCAGGGAGGGACTTGAAGAACTTAAGGCAGGAAGGGTCAAGGGGAGAGGGCTTATGTTAGGCCTTGAGCTTGACTATGAGTGTAGGGAGGTGATCCTGAAGGCCTTGGAAAGGGGGCT
>JAJRQX010000202.1 GCA_024280065.1 Aquificota bacterium | reverse complement strand
GGGAGAACGGGAGGCTACGTAAGGGTCATAAGGCTCCCTGAGAGGAGAAAAGGGGATGGAGCTGAGATGGATGTGCTGGAGTGGGTTGAGTGATGGTTGTGAAGGTCGTGCACCTACTAATAGAGCTTCTCATAATCCTGATCTTTATCCATGCCATCGGCTCCTGGATACCCCAGATAAGGGAGAGTAGGCTTTACTACTACGTAGACAGGATCGTTGATCCGCTACTTGAACCCATAAGGAGGGTGGTTCCCTCGGTAGGAGGGATAGACTTCTCTCCCATGATACTTATATTCATCCTCATACTTATAGACAGAGCCCTCCTCAGATGAAGAAACCTGTGATGATCATAGACCTTGACAGGTGTGTGGGATGTCTCTCCTGTGAGGTAGCCTGTCTTCAAGAGAAAGGCCTTGAAAGGACCTTTGTGAGACCCATGAAGGTCGTGAGGGTTGAAGGTATAGGGGATAGGCCAGATGGTTTCTTCGTTCCTATGAACTGCTTTCACTGCGACCCTGCACCATGCGTGATGGCGTGTCCGACTTCAGCCATGAGGAAGAGAGAGAAGGACGGTATAGTTTACCTTGAGGAGAACTTCTGTATAGGCTGTAAGGCCTGTATAATAGCCTGCCCCTACGGCGCCATATCCTTCAACCCTTCTACCCAGAAGGTGGAGAAGTGTGACTACTGCTACCACAGGGTTGACAGGGGGCTCCTGCCCTCCTGTGTGATGAAGTGCGTTACAAACTGCCTCTACTTCGTTGAAGTGGAGGAGGTCCCGAAGGAGAGGCACAGGGTAAGGAGGATAGACTCTGAGCTGTTCAGGGATATCTTCTCCCCCGAGACGGTAGCTCAGGGTTGAAGGTATTGCGGAAGGAGGGTATAATATAAATTCTGCAGGGCGCGTAGCTCAATTGGCAGAGCGGGCGGCTCATAACCGCCCGGTTGGGGGTTCGAGTCCTCCCGCGCCCACCATAAAGGTCTTCCTTCTTATACTCTTCATAACCACCGTAGCCTTCACCCAGTTCACCTGGCATCCTTACGAGCTTAAGGAGGGAGGCGTTTACACGTACAGCTACAGGGAGCTTCTTAGAGGTGAGGTCAGGGAAGGCTGGTTTACGGTGGCTTTGATAAAGGGAAGGCAAGGTATAAACGTAAGGATAAGAGGACGCTACCACAGATGGGAGGGTTCCCTTGAGGAATCCTTCAGGAACTTAGAGGAGCTATCGGGCTATGTACTCATAAGGATGTATACCCGTCACTGGCTCATACCCCTGGGGAGGACCGTCCTCTCAAGAGGTCTCGTGAAGGCCCTAAGGTCCTATCCGGGGGATTGGTCTTTCGGTGAGAGGAAGGTGGCCGAAGGCACGGTTAGAAGGGTAGTTCCCTGCAGGGAGGGAGGCCTTGAGGGGAGGATGCTTGAGGTGGAGGAGAACGGGGAAGGGGTGTTCAAGCTCTGCGTCCATCCTGATATACCCCTGCCCATCTACATGTTCAGCAGGGATCAGGAGGGCAACTGGTTTGAGGCGAGGATCAGATCATGGACACCCAGAGGGGAGAGATAAAGAAGCTGAGGGCCATACCCAGGGTTATGGCAGAGAGTGCCAGTCTCTCATCAAGACCGTATCTCACCGCAAGAACACCCGCCATCACCATAGGGGGCATGGACGTCTCAAGGAGGGCCACCTTGTAGCCGAGTGTGTTCAGAGAGGAGATCTTAAGGAGCAGTAGCAGAAGGGCTGGAACAAGGACCATCTTTATACCAAGAGAGAGTAAGGTGTATCTCAGCGAGTTCAGGATATGATGGGGTGAGAACCTTAGACCTATCGCGAACAGGACTGCAGGGATCAGGGAGTTCCCGACGACCTTCAGGAAGACTCCGAAGGCCTCGGGTATGGTAGTATCCCTGAGGAGAAGGCCCAGGATGAGGGCCACAAAAGGGGGAAAGGTTACAACCTCCTTCGGGGATAACCTCCCCGTAGATATGATGAGGCCTAAGGAGACAACCAGGAGGAAGGAGCCTATCTGGTCGTAAAGTACCGCGAACCTGAGGCCCTCCTCTCCGAAGAGGGCGTAGGTGAAGGGATATCCCAAGAAGGCTGTGTTCCCGAAGGAGGAGACTAAAACGAAAGCTCTTAGGGTCTTTCTCTCCATGCCTATAAGCTTTCCCACAGCCCAGGAGAGGACCACGGAACCCACTATCACAGCCCACGCGATCACTACCACGCCAAAGGCCTCACCACCTAGGTCCACCCTCCTCACCTCCCTGAAGACCAGAGCGGGAAGCGAGAAGTAGATCACGTAGTTTATGAAGGGGTCAGCATCAACCTCCCTGAACACGCGTAGCCTTTTGAGCAGATAAGCGGAGATGAGGATCAGGGCTACGAAGAGAACCCTTTCTTGCATGGAAGGATTTAGTATATCATTTTGGTCTGTTATGGACTTCAAGGCTGTAGTGGAGGAGGTGTCTAAGGTCCTAAGGGGGAAGGAGGAGGTGATCACCCATGCCCTCGCTTGTCTAATAGCGGAGGGTCACCTCCTCATAGAGGACGTTCCGGGGGTGGGCAAAACCACGCTAGCCCTCTCCCTGGCGAAGACCTTAGATCTCAGCTTTGCCAGGATCCAGTTTACCTCGGACCTGCTCCCCTCGGATATAACAGGTTCTTCTGTATTTGACCAAGCCAGGAGGGAGTTCGTCTTCAAGGAGGGTCCCATATTCCACAACGTCGTCCTTGCGGACGAGATAAACAGAGCAACTCCTAAGACCCAGAGCGCCCTGCTTGAGGCGATGGCGGAGAGGCAGGTGACCGTAGACGGCATAACCTACCAGCTCCCGAGACCCTTCTTCGTAATAGCCACCCAGAACCCCCTTGAGTATCACGGGACTTACCCGCTCCCCGAATCCCAGATGGACAGGTTCATGGTGAGGATATCGGTGGGCTATCCCGAACCCTCGGTTGAGAAGGAGATACTCATGGGCGGGGACCCGCTCGAGAGGGTGAGGGACCTAAGAAAGGTCATGAGTAGAGAGGAGATCTTAGAGGCGATACGGGATGTCAAGAGGGTGTATGTATCTCCCGAGGTAGCTGACCTCATCATGTCCATAGTCCTGGAAACGAGGAACCACCCGGAGATCATCCTGGGCCTCTCAACGAGGGGAGGCCTCCACCTCGCCCAGCTATCAAGGGCTTTAGCCTACATAAGGGGAAGGGACTTCATAGTTCCTGAGGACGTCCTTGAGGCCGCACCTCTGGTCATAACCCACAGGATAATGGTAAGGGAGGGGTCCGACAGGGAGAGGGTCGTTAAGGACATACTCCAAAGAGTGGAGGTCCCTTAGTAAAATTATCACCATGGTCACGCTACTGATAGACATGGACGGTGTCCTTACAAAGGACAAAGAGTTCACACCCTTTCCGGATGCTCCGGGGTTCATAAAGAGGCTCAAAGAGAGGGGGGTTCCCTTCAGGATAGTTTCCAACAACTCAACCAGGCCCCCGAAGGTTTTGGTGGACATGCTCAGGGAGAGGGGCTTTGACCTGAGCTACGAGGACCTCGTCACTCCCGTGGCCATACTTCCCGACTACCTTAGAGGAGAAGGTATAAGAAGCGTGTTTATAATAGGGACACGGATGCTCAAGGAGTTCCTTAAAGAGGAAGGCTTTGATGTTAGGGAGGACCATAAGGTAGATGCGGTGGTAATAGGCCAGGACAAGGAGATAGACTTCAGGAAGATAAAGACCGCGACCTCAGCCGTGTTCCTTGAGGGTGCCAGGATAGTCCCGGTGAATCTATCAAGGGTGGTTAAGGACTCGGACGGACTGTACTTCCCCGGAGCTGGATCAACCGCAAAGATGTTAGTCCACGCCACAGGCTATGATGGGGAGATACCTAACCTCGGAAAGCCTTCCCCTGAATTCATAAAGTTAGCTCTAAAGGGCTTGCCCTCGGATAGGGTCCTGCTCGTCAGCGACGATATATACACGGACCTCATGGGTGCGGGGGACATAGGTCTCGGGACAGTCTTTATGACAACGGGTAAGTACGGTGAGGAGGAGCTGAAGAAGGCGAACTTCAAACCCGACTACATATTCCGCAGCCTCAGGGAACTTGAGAATAAAATATTCGGGTGGTAAGGGCGTTCCTCTTCTACCTCCTCCTTATATCTCTCAGCTTTTCCGTTGAGATCCTGTCCGAGACCTTAAGGACCGACGAGAAAGGAAACCTCATAGCGGAGGGGAAGGTGAAGGTGATCCACAGGGATTACGTCATAGAGGCGGACAGGGTAAGGTACGTTCCGAGAACAAGGGAGGTATTCGCCGAAGGTAACGTCCGCGTGAGGAGCAGGGACGGGAGACTTGAGGTCAGGGGTTCTCAAGCCTATATGGACCTGAGAAAGGGAACAGGATACTTTCTAAACGCGGAAGGAAGGTTCAGGGAGTTTTACTTCACAGCAAAGAGGATAGACAGGGTGGGCAGAGACACCTTTATCTTCAGAGACGGAGATGTGACCACCTGCCCTCCGGAGGACAAGGAGATGAAGGTCTGCTTTTCAAGGGCCAAGTTCACCGGCAGGTATGTGTTTTCCCTCAGTAACACCCTAAGGTTTTTCAGAATACCGATCCTCTACTCACCGTTCGTGATGTTCCCAGTGGGCGAGAGGAGATCGGGGCTCCTACCCCCCATAATAGGGACGAACACATACAACGACATAATCTACATACAGCCCGTTTACTGGGCTATCTCGGAGGATAGGGACGCCACCGTTACCCTGGACATCAGAAACAGGCAGGCGAACGGTATCTGGCTTGAGTACAGACAGGCCTTCTATCCTGGTGAGAACCTCTTCTTCAGGACATCCTACTACAAGGAGCCTACGCCCCCGGGAGAGTGGTGGGAGGGGAGGAATCTGAAAACCTTCAGGGAGGACAGGTTCAGGGTTGAGCTCTCTTTCAGGCGGGGGGGTTGGGACCTTGGCATTGATGTTCCCTCCGACCCTTACTTCTTTGAGGATGTTTACTTCTCCCAGAAGCTCAGGACACTCCCATACACGGTGAATCTCCTCACATACAGAAGATCCGAGGATGACTACATGCTCTTCCTGAACACCAGGGTCTTCTACGACCTTACCTCTGATGACAACAGGAGGACCCTTAACCTTTTGCCCGAGCTTACCTTCTACTCAAAGCCAAAGAGAGTCTGGAAGGGTTACGTTAGCCTGACCTCATCATTCACCAACTTTTACAGAGAAGAGGGACTTAGGGCGAGAAGGCTTCTGTTCTTGCCCGAGTACGAGGTCTTTACCGAGATCTTAGGTGTAAGGAACTACACCAGAATCAGACTGATCTCCAACCTCTACTTCATCAGCGGTGAGGAGGGTTACCAGGACAGGGTGGTATCCTTCCTGCTTGAAGACAGGGTCCACACCTTCAGGGATCTTAGCCTGGGTCCCCTAGACCTCTCTAACACCCTTGAGCTTGTCTACACCTTCTCACCCGAAAACTTCAACAACCCCCAGTTTGATGGCTACGATGCGGTCGTCCGGGAAAACAACGTGAGGCTGAGGTTCAGGTCCACCACACTGTTCAAGGGTAGAACCTTATCCACCCTGTTTCTTGAAGGGGGTTACAATCTCCTCAGGTCCTACAGGTTTCCAACGGACGGTACCTTGGTAGAGAAGCCCCTATTACCTTTCAGGGCTATACTGTCTGTAACTCCCTTAGGCTGGGCCACCATAACCGAGGACCTTATATACGACCCGAACCTGAACATACTCGCAAGGAGTGTCAGCTCCCTGTCCCTGAGGGGTGGGTTGGGAAACCTCTCGGTCAGCTACGTGGTGAGCAGGAACAGTGTGAACAGAAGGGTCTCTGACCAGTACACGGTCAGAGGTAATCTTATTTTAAAGGGCATCACACTTAGTCTTACCGCCACCTACGACAACATCAGGAAGAAGGAGCTGTCCAGAAGCATGAGCTTCGGCTACAGGGGGGCATGCTGGTCCTTTAAGGTAAGCTTCAGAAGAACCTTCTACGCCGACAAGAGAGAATACTTCAACGAGGTATTCTTCGCGTTTAATCTTTTCAACCTCAAGGAGTTCACACTGCCACTGCGGAGGCGATGAGGTCTTTGATCTTCCTGGTCTGGGCCTCTATGTTTTCGGCGGAGAATATACCCGAGCCTACCACCACCACATCCGCACCCGCCCTCACTACATCCACAACGTTGCTCTCCTTTATACCACCGTCCACCTCTATGAGGCAGTCAGGGTTTATCCTGTCTCTCATCTCCTTCAGGAGAGAGAGCCTCTCGAGGGACCTTTCTATGAACCTCTGACCGCTGAAGCCCGGGTTGACCGACATGAGGAGGACGTAGTCCGCGTGGTGAAGGGTTTCCTCAATGGCGGACAGAGGTGTCCCGGGGTTCAGGACCACACCTGCCTTGGCTCCGAGATCCCTTATGAGGCTCAGGGTCCTGTGTATGTGGTGGTTGTTCTCTATGTGGACACTGATCCAGTCCGCACCCGCCTTAACGAACTCGGGTATGTATCTGTCAGGGTTCTCTATCATCAGATG
>JAJRQX010000201.1 GCA_024280065.1 Aquificota bacterium | reverse complement strand
GATCAGGTTACTGCTCGCAGAGACTATGAGGCGAACATCCATTGGTATCATATTTTAAAGTATTTCAGTATGAGCATAGGTCTAATAGCGGGTGCGGGAAAGCTACCCATCGTGTTCAGGGAAGAGGCCCTGAAGAAGGGAGAGAGGGTTTTTACCGTAGGTGTTAAAGGTATAACGGACGCGGATGTAGACGAGGAGATCCCCATAGGTAAGGTCGGTTCCCTGATAAAGACACTCAAAAAGAGGGGCATAAAGAGACTGGTGATCTTGGGGAAGTTTGAGCAGAGACTCCTATACACCCACTTTTTGAGCTTTGACCTCAAGGCTGTAAGGGTCCTGAGGAGGGCAAAGGACAGGAGGCCGGCGAGCCTGATAAGGGCCTTCATGAGCCTTCTTGAGGAGGAGGGGTTTGAGTTCATAGACCCGAAACCCTTCCTGAGCGGTATACTGGCTGAGGAGGGAACCATGGGGAGAAGGAAACCTTCCCGGGAGGCCATGGATGATGGTGTCTTCGGCTTCCTGATAGCCAAAGAGATAGCGGACATGGACGTGGGCCAGACGGTCGTCGTCAAGAACAGGGCGGTCGTTGCGGTTGAGGCGATGGAGGGAACCCAGGAGACTATAAGGAGGGCCGGGAGGATAGCGGGCAAAGGGATAAGGGTTATAAAGGTGGCGAGGAGGGATCAGGACTTCAGGATAGACGTCCCCACTGTGGGAACCGAGACCCTTGAAGCTCTTAAGGAGGCTGGAGCGGACGCTCTTTTCTTGGAAGCGGGAAAGGTTTACATATTAGAGAAGGAAAAGTTCCTCAGGACGGCGGACAGGATCGGTGTATCGGTGGTGGGTCTGTGTTAAGATTCGGGGAGGTTGATATATATTATTTTCCTGCTGGAGGGGTGGCCGAGCGGACGAAGGCGGGGGATTTGAAATCCCTTGAGGGTTCGCAGCCCTCCGTGGGTTCGAATCCCACCCCCTCCGCCAAAAGAGGTCATGAAGGTTGCCACATACAACGTCAACTCAATAAAGGCCAGGAAAGAGCTTCTCTTTATGTGGCTTAAGAAGGAACCTGTTGATATCCTCTGCATTCAGGAACTAAAACAGGAGGAGGGGAACTTTCCCTTCGCAGACTTTGAAGATAGGGGCTACGGATGTGAGGTCTTTGCCCAGAAGACCTACAACGGTGTGGCCATCTGCTCAAAGCTACCCATTGAGGAAGTGAAAAAGGGTTTCGGGGATGAGGAGTTTGATGTCCAGAAGAGGGTCATATCCGCTAAGATAGGAGGTGTCTGGTTTATAAACGTCTACGCTCCACACGGAGACCTCAGGGGAACGGAGAAGTTTTACTACAAGCTTAGGTTCTACGAGAGGCTTCTGATGTTCCTCAAGGATAACTTCTCTCCGAAGGAAGAGGTGTGCCTCCTCGGCGATCTGAACGTGGCACGTGAAGATATAGACGTTTACGATCCGGAGGTCTTGAGGGACACCGTAGGGACCATGAGAGAGGAGAGGGAAGCTCTCCAGAAGATCCTTGACTGGGGGTTCATAGACGCCTTCAGATATCTCTACCCCGATAAGGTCCAGTTCACCTGGTGGGACTACATAGGAGGTATGGTCTGGAAGGACCAAGGTATGAGGATAGACTACATACTCGTGACCGAACCTTTAAAGGATAAGGTCAGGGATATTTACGTGGACATGTGGCCGAGGAAGAGAAGGAGCCCCAAGCCTTCAGACCACGCACCCGTTATAGGGGTCTTTGAGCTGTGAAGGAGGTTATCATAGCCCTCCTCTCCGCTATAGTTTGGGGGACCGCACCTCTGATATTCAAGCTGGGTCTGAGGGGTGAGGTCTCTCCCCTGGCAGGCATATTCTTCCACAACCTGACCGCATCCCTGGTTGCCTTTATAACCATGCTGGTCCTCAGGGAGTCCTTCTCCTACCCTTTAAGGGATGTAGCGATAATATCCTTCGGCGGTTTTGTCTCAGGCTTTCTGGGACTTCTCCTTTACTACAAAGCCATAAAGATAGGTGAGGTTTCCGTGGTGGCTCCGATAGTGGCGAGCTCCCCGCTGTGGGCAAGTTTGTTCGCGGTCCTCTTACTCGGGGAGAGCTTCTCCCTTCTGAAGCTCTTAGGAACCGTCCTTGTAGTTATGGGTGTCGTTCTCATAACGGTGTCACGGGCTTAAAATATTCTGGGTGGAGAGGGTAACCCTCAGGAAGCTCATAAAGAAGAAGGAACAGGGCCAGAAGATAACGATGATATCCACCTACGACTACCTGACCGCCAAGCTCTGTCAAGAAGCGGGCATAGACTCTGTCTTGGTTGGGGACTCTCTCGGCATGGTCTTTCAAGGACTTGACACAACACTATCCGTTACCTTAGAGGAGATGATCTACCACGCAAAGGCGGTCAGGAGAGGTGCTCCCGACCTGTTCTTGATCGTTGACATGCCCTTTATGAGTTACCAGGTTTCTGTTGAAGAGGCCCTGAGAAACTGCGGACGCGTCATGAAGGAGACAGGTGCCCAGGCTGTCAAGCTGGAAGGGGGTGAGGAGATAGCGGAGACGGTGAGCAGGCTTGTGAGTGCGGGAATACCCGTTGTGGGACACATAGGGTTCACACCCCAGTCTATCCACAGGTTCGGAGGACCGAGAGTGGTGGGGAAGACGGAGGAGGAGGCTGAGAGGCTGAGAAAAGACTTCAGGATACTTCAGGAGGCGGGAGCCTTCATGATAGTTCTTGAGAGCGTTCCCTGGAGGATCGCTAAAGAGCTGACCGAAAGCTCCGATGTTATCACCATAGGTATAGGAGCGGGGAGATACTGCGATGGTCAGGTGCTCGTTTTTCATGATCTTGTGGGTCTTTACGGGGACAAGAAGCCAAAATTTGTAAGGAGGTATGCGGAGGGAGCCAAGTTGTTCATAGACGCCCTCAGAAGGTTTAAAATTGATGTAGAGAGGGGGGACTTCCCTTCGGAAGAGGAGAGCTATGGACCATGAGAAGATTCTGAACCTGCTTATAAAGGCGGGTATCCTGAAGGAGGAGAACGCTAAGAAGGCTGTGGCTGAGAAGAAGGAAGATGAGGACATATTTCAGACGCTCCTCAGACTCGGCATACTGACTGACAAGGACATAGTCAGGTTCTTTGAAACCCTTATGCCCCACAAGGTATGGAAGGAGAACATCCACAAGATAGACATACCCTCACATATACTCAACGCCATACCTCAGGAGTTCTTAAGAAGATACAAGCTCGTCCCGGTGAAGTATTCAGACGGCAAGCTCCACGTCATAATGCTCAACCCCTTAAACCAGAGCCTTGTGAACGAACTGAGGTTCTATACGAAAGCAAACAACATAGTTACCTACTTCGCTCCCCTATCCACCATAGAGAGCATACTTGACAAGCACTACCCTAAGCTTGGGGAGGTCATCAACGAGCTTGCTCCCACCGAGGTAGAGATAGAGAAGGAGGAAGAGGAAACACCCGTTGAACAGCTGATATCAGCGTCCGAGGAAGCTCCCATAGTAAAGCTGGCGAACGGGCTTATATATGAGGCTGTCAGGCTGGGTGCTTCTGACATACATATAGAGCCCTTTGAGAAGAAGGTCATAGTCCGATACAGGGTGGACGGTGTGCTGAGGATATACCACCAGCTTCCCATAAACATAAAGGACAGCCTCGTAGCCCGCTACAAGATAATGTCCAACCTGGACATAGCGGAGAAGAGAAAGCCCCAGGACGGAAGGATAAGGATAAGGATAGAGG
>JAJRQX010000200.1 GCA_024280065.1 Aquificota bacterium | reverse complement strand
ATTACGGTTACCCTCATGGGTTAAATTTTAGCGTATAATATTTAATAAGCGGGCGTAGCTCAGTGGTAGAGCGGCTGCTTGCCATGCAGCAGGTCGCGGGTTCAAGTCCCGTCGCCCGCTCCAAAGATAAATGAAGGTTAAGTTCCTGAAGTCCACCGTGGACGAGTTCCCACCACCCCTGTACCCGGAGGTGGTCTTCGCGGGAAGGTCAAACGCCGGGAAGTCTTCCCTGATAAACATGGTGGTCGGAAGAAACATAGCGAGGGTGAGCAAAGAGCCGGGAAGGACCAGGATGATCAACTACTTCCTTCTTGAGGAGAAGGTATACCTGGTGGACGTTCCAGGATACGGGTTCGCAAGGGTCCCCAAGGAGGAGAGGGAGAGGTGGAAGAAGATGATGGAAAACTACTTCAGGGAGAGGAAGGAAAACATAAAGATGCTCTTTCTTCTCATAGACTCGGTTGCGGGCGTCCAGAGACTTGACGAGCAGATGATAGAGTGGCTTGAGTTCTACGGTATACCCTTCACAGTGGTGCTGACGAAAACAGATAAAGCCACCCAGAGGGAGATCTCGGAAACGCTGAAGCAGGTCAGAGGGTTCGTCGGTGAGGGAGCCATAGTCCTCTCCTCAGCTAAGGAGGGTAGGGGAAGGAAGGAGATCCTCGGGAGAATTCTCGGACAGAAACTTTAAGGGGAGCTATTATAATTTTATTGTTCAAAACCTATGGAGGAGCGAAGTGGCCAAGGTGATCGGCCTCAGGTGCAGGGAGTGCGGAAGGGACTACCCCGTTGAACCTGTTCACGTATGCGAGTTCTGTTTCGGACCCCTTGAGGTCATATACGACTACGAGGAGATAAAGAAGAACATATCAAGGGAGAAGATAGAAAAGGGCCCGAAGAGCCTGTGGAGATACATAGACCTGCTCCCAGTTGAAAAACCGAGGGTGGGCCTGAACGCAGGGTTCACACCTTTAAAGAAGGCGGAGAAGCTTGGAGAGGTTCTTGGCCTTAGAAACCTTTACATAAAGGACGACTCCGTAAACCACCCCACCCTCTCCTTCAAGGACAGGGTTGTTTCTGTTGCGATATCCAAGGCGATAGAGTTCGGGTTTGACACGGCCGCCTGTGCGTCCACGGGGAACCTCGCCAACTCGGTGGCAAGTCACTGCGCCCAGGCGGGTCTCAGCTGCTATGTCTTCATACCCGCAAACCTTGAAACCCAGAAGATATTCGGCAGTCTCGTCTTCAACCCCACCGTAGTTGCGGTTGAAGGAACCTATGACGACGTGAACAGGCTTTGCTCCGAGATAGCAAGCGATCAAGGTTGGGCCTTCGTGAACATAAACATAAGACCTTTCTATGCTGAAGGGTCAAAGACCCTGGCATTTGAGGTGGTGGAGCAGCTCGGCTGGAGGGCTCCGGACGCGGTTGTTGTCCCGGCAGCCTCGGGCTCCCTCTACACAAAGATATGGAAAGGTCTGAAGGAGCTGAAGGAGGTCGGTTTAATAGACTCGGTCAACACGAGGATGTTCGGAGCCCAAGCTGAGGGTTGCTCTCCCATAGCACAGGCCTGGAAGGAGGGAAGGGACTTCATAAAGCCCGTAAGACCCAACACCATAGCCAAATCTATAGCCATAGGAAACCCCGCAGATGGGATATACGCCCTTCAGACCACGAAAGAGAGCGGAGGAGACTGGGAGACGGCAACCGATGAGGAGATAGTCGAGGGGATAAAGCTACTCGCTGAGACGGAAGGCATATTTACGGAAACAGCAGGCGGGACCACTATAGCTGTCCTCAGGAAGCTGGTGGAGAAAGGGCTCATAGACCCGGAGGAGACGGTAGTCGCCTACATAACGGGGAACGGTTACAAGACCCTTGAGGTTCTTGAGGGTCATATGAGCGAACCAGTCAGGATAAAGGCTTCACTGAAGGACTTTAAGGAGAAGGTTCTGACCAGGGTTTAGGAGGTGGTGAGATGGCTGTAACCGTAAGGGTCCCCACACCTCTGAGAAGGCTGACGGACGGTCAGGGGGAGATAGAGGTGGAGGCGAGGACAGTTAGGGAGGCTATAGAAAAGCTTGAGGAGATGTACCCTGGCTTTAAGGAGAGGATACTGGACGAGAAGGGGGACCTGAGGAGGTTCGTAAACCTTTATGTGAACGATGAGGATGTCAGGTTCCTGAAGGGTGTCGACACGGAGCTGAAGGACGGGGACACCCTTTCCATAGTCCCAGCGATCGCAGGGGGTCAGACCATACCGGGGGGTATCCTGAAGGGTATGTTAATGAGCGGGTCCTCCTCATCAGGAGGGAAGACGGCATAAACGCCGAAGCAGTACTTACCTACCTCAACGACCCTGCCCACCCTTATACCTGCGTCGTCAAGGATGAGTCCCACCTCCCACTCTGAAAGGACCTCCTCAGGGGGAGGACCCTTGTCTCTTTCCTCCTTCTTCCAGTCTATTACCGCCAGGTAACCTGAAGGCTTCGCTACCCTCTTTAGCTCTTTTGCAAACCTCTTCGGGTCCTCAAGCTCGTGGAAGGTGAAGGCCATGAAGACGAAGTCAACAGAATTGTCCGGAAGGGGTATGGAGTTCTCTTCGGACCTCAGGACCTCAACGTTCTTGAGACCCTCCCTCCTTACCTTATCCTTCGCCCTCTTAACCATCTCCTCCTGTACATCTATGGCGTAGACCTTTCCCTTCTCCCCCACGAGCCTTGAGAGGTAGGGAAGGTAGAAGCCGGGTCCCGTCCCGACGTCAAGTAGTGTCATCCCTTCCCTGACGCCGAACTCCTTGAGGACTTTCTCCGGATCAAAGAGATCAAGCCTTGATGGGTCTTCAAGCTTGTGGATGTTCTTGGGATCAAACTTATGAGGCATCAACAACCTCCACGATTATGTCTCCGAAGGGCCTCTCCTGATGCAGGTCTATCTTACCCTCGTAGTAGAGATACATAAGGGCCATGAACTGGGGAACGAAGTTTACCTTGTCAAGGAAGGTGAAGAACTCTATCCTCTTACCCACGTCCATCCTCTTGAAGAGCTCCCACATCTCCCTTAAGACATCTTCAAACCTTGATATGTGGAGGGGTATGATCCTGGTCCTCCTCCTCGGTCTTTTTCCGTTTCCGCTCCGCTTCCTGAATATCCTCCTTACCTTCTCAAGGTTGTCGGTAAGCTCCTCCTCCACCTCCCTGCTTTCCTCGTCAAACATCTCCACTATCTCCTGCAGGGTGTAGTCCCTCCTCTGCCTCGGCTTCCTCTCCGGCTTCGGGAAGAGGACCTCCACCTTCTTCTTCAGGAGAAAGGAGGCGGCGACCACAGCCCTCGCAGGTATCCTGAGGTCAAGGACTTCCCTCCTCCTCAGCTCCTCTATATACATGTTGGCAAGCTCCACTATATCCACCTTCCAGGGGTCAAGCTTCCCCTCCTCAATGAGGGGGACTACGAGGGCAAAGGGATGGTCGTCCTCTATATGAAAGGTCCTCACCCCCATCTCTTCCCCATATTCTATTCGGTATTTCTCGCATACATTACAGTCCTGAGGTCCCTCACCGCCTCTTCGGGTGCCACGCTCACTATAACGCTCTCCGTTTCAAGTTCAAAACCACCGAAGACGGAAACCCTCGGCAGTATCCTTATGTAGTAGCGGTAGTCTCTGTCCCAGGGGGGTGCGGACTGGAAGGTAAGGTTGTAGGGGAGGTCCTCTCCGAGAAGCTCCTTCAGGACAGACACCGTTTCCCTTATGACCCCGGCGAGTTCCTCCAGGTTCCTCTCAAAGATGAAGGAGCTAACCCTCTCCTTCGGAACTATCCAGACCTCGTAGGGTGTCACGGGAGCGTAGGCGAGCAGGACGCAGAAGTTCCTTGAAACCATCAGTACCCTCTCCTGAATGCTCATCTCCCTTTCCAAAAAGTTCCCGAGGATGTCCCTGTTCTCCCTCCCGTACCTCTCCTTTTCCTTCAGGAACCTCTTAGGGTAGAAGGGAAGGGCTACGACCTGGGAATGGGGGTGAGGTATGGAGGCTCCTGCCTCCCTGCCTCTGTTCCTGAACAGGGCTACGAACCTGACACCTTCTGTGCTGTAGTAGTGGACCATCCTCTCCCTGTAAGTCCAGAGGAGTTTGTCTAAATGGGGTATGGTGTCAAGGTCTCCTCTGTGGGAGGGGGAGTCAACGATAACGTCGTGCATGTGAGGTATGGCCGGGAACTTGTTGGGTATGACCCTGACGATCCAGCCAGACTCCCCCTCAACCCTCATAACCTCTTTCGGGGTCAGGAGCTCGCTCCCGGGACAAAAGGGACACTGAAAGGGTTCTTCTGTTTGGATCTGCCCCACAAGGTGGGGCCTCTTGCTCCTCACCGAGGCGATCACATGCCTGTCTCCAGTAAGGGGGTCCTCCCTTATGAAGAAGCTCATCATAATTTAACTTCGGAAGAGGAGCCAGAAGTATATAGGTGCTGAGAAGAGAACCGCATCAAACCTGTCCGTAAAACCTCCGTGGCTCCCGAGGATGTTGGAGAAGTCCTTTATCCCGAACTGCCTCTTAAGGAAGCTCTTAAGGTAGTCACCGCAAACACCTGCTGTGAGGAACAGGAGGGCTGTGAGTACAGACCTCAGAAGCCCCATAGGTGAGAGTGCCAGAAAGACCAAGGTGCCCACCAGTATACCTCCCACGAAACCCTCAGCTGTTTTGTTCGGTGAGATCCTTGGAAACAGGGACCTCCTGCCGAGGTTCTTGCCCACGTAGTAGGCTGCAACGTCCAACGCCCAGATGCTGAGGAGGAAGGTGATAAGATACATTGTCCCCTCCACCTTTATCCCTATCAGATAGGAGGGGAAGAAACCGACATAGGTCAGCAGGAACACAGCCCTCATCATGGAGTCAAGGTTCCATCTCCTGTAGCCGTAAGCAAGACCCATGAGGAAGGCGTAGGCTGTTCCCAGAGATGCATCCACGTAGAAGATGAGGGGTGAGAAGAAACCCGCAGGATACAGATCTCTCACACCGAGGTGTACGGAAACCTCCCTAGCTATAAGGAGTGAGAGTAACCCTACAGCCAGGGTAAACAGGGGAAGGGGGAGGAGCGTGATCGCTAAAGTAATTATACCTATCAGGAGGCCGTATATCTCCCTACTCATCAAGGACTCTTCCGAACTTCCTCCGTCTCCTTGAGAAGTCCTCTATGGCCCTTAACAATTCCTCCTTTGTAAACTCAGGCCAGCAGAGCTCCGAGAAATAGAGTTCCGTGTACGCAAGGTTCCAGAGTATGAAGTTTGATATCCTCTTCTCTCCTGCTGTCCTTATGAGGAGGTCCGGGTCGGGGACGTCCCCGAGGTCAAGGTAGCTTCTGAAGGTCTCCTCATCAACGGTCTTCAGGCCGTTCCTGATCACGCTCCTGACCGCCCTTACTATGTCATCCCTCCCCCCATAATCAACCGCCAAGATCACGGTTAGCCTGTTGTTGTCGGATGTGTAGGCCTCAAGGTCCTCCATAAGGCTTTTCAGATCCCTACTTATCCTGTCCCTCCTGCCTATAAACCTCAGCCTTATGCCGAGGTTCTTGAGGTCCTCCCTCTTGTTCTTGAGGTAGTCCCTTAAGAGGTCAAAGAGTAGGTCCACTTCTTCCCTCGGTCTGTTCCAGTTCTCCGTGGAGAAGGCAAATAGGGTCAGGTATTCAACGCCGATGTCCATGCAGGCCCTGGCTATCTCCTCCGCCACCTCCGCTCCCCTGTAGTGTCCCATTATACGGGGCATACCCCTTCTGCGGGCCCACCTCCCGTTTCCGTCCATTATTATGGCTATGTGGCGCGGGATTTTGAGCTCCATCACTCACCCATCAGGTTCTTGTGTTCCCTCGCCCTGATAGCAGCATCGGATGTCGGGAACTTCTCAAGGAGTATGGAGTAGTATCTGTTCGCCTCATCCATGTTGCCTCTGTCCATGTTGATCTTCATGAGCTGGAAGTAGGCATCCGGTAGCTTGTTGCAGTCGGGAAGCTTACCGTTCTCACATTTCTCCACAAGGCTCTTAAAGACACTCTCCGCCCTTCCCATGTCCCCGAGCTCATAGTATATTCTCCCTATCCAAAAGAAGGCGTTGTCCGTGTATTTACTCTGAGGGAAGTGCTTTATGAAGT
Organism: Aquificota bacterium; assembly: GCA_024280065.1. Classification (GTDB taxonomy): domain Bacteria; phylum Aquificota; class Aquificia; order Aquificales; family Aquificaceae; genus Hydrogenivirga. Next base: position 1,499 of record JAJRQX010000200.1, on the reverse strand, counting down.
TTAAGAAGGCATCTCTCGCCTCGTAGAGCTTCTTTACGCTGTAAAGCTCTATCGCCTCCCTGTATGCGGTGTCCTCGTCCTTCACCTCCTCCGGCTTACCTTCCTCAGGTTTTACTTCCTCCCCGGGTCTTATAACCTTTATCTCCTCCTCACCGGGTGTGGGGACCTTCTTCTCTTCGGGTATCCTTGTCACCTTCGGGATCTCCCTCTCCGTTATACCTGTTTCTATCCTCAGCTTGATCCTCTCAAGGTCAAGCCTTAGCTCCGAAAGGATCTCGGTGAGCCTGTCTATCCTCCTGTTGGTCTCTTCAAGATCCTTCTCAAGCTCCTCCTGTCTCTGCTCAATTCGTGTCAGCTTTAGTTCCAGTTCCGAGACCCTCTCGGAGGTCCTGTCCTGGGATACGGGTGCACAGGCTACCGCCAGAAGGGGTAGGGCCAAGAGGACCTTTTTCATTCCTCCCTTTCCTCCTTATAAAAATAATACTCCCTGTAGGGTACCCTGTGCTTGAAGTAATAGAAGTAGAAGAGCTTTCCCGTTTCCTTGTCCTTTGCCACCCTCACCATTATCCCGTAATTATCTGTGATCTGCTCAACGTATGTGAACTCCTGATCGGTCCTCCTGAAGTGCTCCCTGACGCTCTCCTTTATCTTTTCCGCTATATCCTTCACGATCTCATAGAGGGCGACCTCTTTCCTTAGGTCCTCCTCGGTAAAGAACCTTCCCTTTAGCCTCTCTATCTGGTGTTCATGGATCATCTTTCCCTCCCTTGGGTTGAGATTAGTATTATATAGTGATGGAAAGGTTCATAATAATAGCCGGTCCCTGTGCGATTGAGAGCGAGAAGGTGGTCCTCACGGTTGGGGAGAGGATGAAAGACCTCCAGGAGAAGTTCAAAGACGTGGAGTTTATCTTCAAATCCTCCTTCGATAAGGCGAACAGGTCCTCAATCCACTCCTTCAGGGGATACGGGATGGACTTCGGCCTTAAGGTCCTTAGGAGGGTAAAGGAGGAGCTGGGCCTTAAGGTCACGACGGACATACATGAGAGCTGGCAGGCTGAACCTGTGTCGGAGGTTGCGGACCTGATTCAGATCCCTGCGTTCCTGTGCAGGCAGACGGACCTGCTTCTTGCGGCCGCAAGAACGGGGAGGGCTGTGAACGTCAAGAAAGGGCAGTTCATGGCTCCATGGGACATGAAGAACGTGGTTGAGAAGCTGAAGGTGGGGGGAGCTAAGGAGATATACCTCACCGAGAGGGGGACCTCCTTCGGCTACAACAACCTGGTTGTGGACTTCAGGAGCCTTCCTATAATGTCAGGCTTCGCTAAGGTGATCTTTGACGGGACCCACAGCGTCCAACTTCCGGGGGGTATGGGCGACAGGTCCGGAGGTCAGAGAGAGTTCGCCTTCCCTCTTATGAGAGCTGCGGTTGCTGTGGGATGCGACGGTGTGTTCATGGAAACGCACCCAAACCCGGATGAGGCTCTCTCGGACGGGCCT
>JAJRQX010000015.1 GCA_024280065.1 Aquificota bacterium | reverse complement strand
TTATGCTTGAAAAATTTGATCAGAAATGTTAACAACTTAGGAAGTTTTCCACATTTATCCACAATGCGTCATGTTATTTCAGAAGTATCAATAAATTACTTCCTTCAAGTTTGATCAGATGCATCAAGAACTTACGAGTTTTCCACAACGTATATCCACATTTGAGGATCTTTAGGATTATCAATAACTTATCAAAAACAGCGTTCGTCGTTAAAGTCAAGAAATATCAACAATTTATCTTGATACGTGTTTTTTCCACATGGGGTTGTGGATAAATTGTGGATAAAATGTGGATAAATTGTGGACAGGTTGTGGATAGTCGTAAAATTTAAGTATGTCCGCAAAGGTGCTGATCGTGGACGATGAGGAGAGCATAAGGAGGTCCCTTGAGGAGATCCTCAGGGAGGAGGGCTACAAGGTTTCTTCGGTAGCCACCCTTGACGGGGCTTACAGGATGATATCCGAAGAGTTCTTCAGCGTTATTCTTCTGGACGTTTGGATGCCGGACGGTGACGGGATAGACTTCATGGACAGGATAAAGGAGGTCTCTCCTGACTCGGTTGTTGTGGTCATAACGGGCCACGGCAACGTAGATATGGCGGTAAGGGCTATAAAGAAGGGAGCCTACGACTTCATAGAGAAGCCCTTTTCAATGGACAGGATACTGATAACGGTCAGGCATGCTGTGAAGGAGGCTACGAGCAGGAGGTCCTCTGGTTTTGAGGAGGAGGTGAACCTCATAGGGGAGTCAAAAGCTATAAAGGAGATAAAGGAGATAATACCGAAGATAGCCAAGAGCAAGGCTCCTGTTCTCATACTTGGGGAAAGCGGCACAGGAAAGGAGCTTGTAGCAAAACTTATTCACAAGCACTCAGGAAGGAAAGGGCCCTTCGTTGATATAAACTGCGCTTCCCTACCTTCGGAACTTGTTGAAGCGGAGCTATTCGGCTACGAGAAGGGGGCCTTTACTGGAGCCACTTCAAGGAAGAAGGGAAAGTTTGAGATAGCGGACGGTGGGACCCTGTTCTTGGACGAGATAGGTGATATGGACCCAAGATCCCAGGCGAAGCTACTCAGGGTGATAGAGACTGGTAACTTCACCAGGCTCGGTGGTGTTCAGAAGATAGAGGTGGACGTTAGGATCCTGGCGGCCTCAAACAAGGACCTTTCCAAAGAGACGCAGATAGGAAATTTCAGAGAGGACCTATTTTACCGCCTTTCGGTCTTCACAATAGAACTGCCACCGCTCAGGGAGAGAGGTGAGGACATCATCCTGCTTGCTGAGTATTTCTTAAGAAAGTTCTCTGAGGAGTATAAGAAGAGTTGTAAGGTTCTGTCGGACGAGGCTAAGGAGATGCTGATGAGGTACAGCTGGAAGGGAAACGTAAGGGAGCTTAAGAACCTCATAGAGAGAGTAGTTATCCTGTGCGACAGCGAGGTGATAAAGCCGGAACACCTCGGCATGATGGTGGGATACTCGGTCAAGGATTACAGTTATCTCTTCAAGATCCAGAAGTTAAAAGAGGCGAGGAGGGAGTTTGAAAAGGCCTTCATAGAGGTGAAGCTGAAGGAGTATAACTACGACCTCAGAGAGGTGGCAGAGAGGATAGGAACGGACCTCTCAAACCTTTACAGGAAGATAAAGACATACGGTATAAAGGTCAAGGACCTCCAAGGCTCACTATAAGACCGGCAGCAACTATGGCAGCTGTCTCGCTCCTGAGTATGTATGTGTTTATCCTGACCGGAAGGAAGCCCTTATTCTTTAAGATCTCAACCTCCTGATCCGTAAACCCACCCTCTGGACCCACAGCTACAGCAAAGGATCTGAACCCCTTCACATTGACCTCGGAAACGTCCTCTGAGCCTGTGTCCCTGTGAAAGACGAGCTTCAGCTCCTCATCACCGCTTATAGAGTCAATGTAAACAGGCCCCCTGAGATCCAAAGGTTCTGGCCTGTTTGACTGCTTCATAGCCTCCCTTATTATCCTAGACCATCTGTCCTTGCGTTTTTCTATTACCTCAGCCTTCTGGAAACTTCTCTCGGAGATAAGGAGCGTTAGCTCGGATATACCTATCTCCGTAGCCTTCTGAACTATAAGGTCCATGGTTTTGAGGTCTGCGGTTACACTCTGGATAAGTGAGACCTTAACTCTGGGACGCCATATATCAAGCTCACCGATTATTCTGCAGAAGGCGGATTCCCTTGAAACCTCCTCAAGGATACACCTGAATATTCTTCCCTCATGGATTACCCCTATCTCCTCCCCTATTCTTATCCTTCTTACCCTAAGGTGTTTCAGCTCACCGCCTCGTATAACGAAACCGTCCTTTAATTTCCTTTCCGGAAAGAATGTGTACATAAAAGCGGGGGCTTCAGCCCCCGATTAGGATCACTTTATACTTTCTCTGAGGTCCTTGGCGGGCTTAAAGGCCACTACCCTCCTTGCGGGTATCTGGATCACCTGTCCGGTCCTTGGGTTCCTTCCCTTTCTGGCCGCTCTCTTCTTCACCGTGAATATGCCGAGCCCGGGTATAGCTATCCTTTCCCCCTTCTTGAGGGCCTTCCCTATGGCCGCAACGGCAGCCTTGAGGGCCGCGTCAGCTTCTTTCTTGGTGATCCCAGCCTGCTTGGCGATCTCCGCAACAAGCTCAGCCTTTGTCATAGCACAACCCTCCCGATAGAATTTAAGCTGATATAGATAATACATAACTTCCATAGGATTTGCAAGTCTTTTCTTTGCTCTATAATTATCTTCTGGTGATCCGGAGGTTTTTAAATGGACTACAAGGAAACTCTTAACCTGCCAAGAACAGACTTCCCGATGAAGGCAAATCTTCCGAGGAGGGAGCCTGAGATCCTGAAAAAGTGGAAGGACATATACAGAAAGGTAAGGGACTCAAGAAAGGGTAGGGAGATATTCATACTGCATGACGGCCCTCCATACGCCAACGGAAACATACATCTGGGCCATGCCCTTAACAAAGTCCTGAAGGACATCATAAACAAATACAACCTCATGTGCGGGAAGGACATACTCTACATACCCGGCTGGGACTGCCATGGACTCCCTATAGAGAGGCAGGTAGAGAAGGAGCTGAAGAAGAAGAACTTAAGGAAAGAGGACCTATCAAAGGTTGAGTTCAGGAAGCTCTGCAGGGAGTATGCTCTCAGGTATGTGAACATACAGAGGGAGGAGTTCGTAAGACTCGGGATACTGGGAGACTGGGAGAATCCCTATGTGACAATGGACCCAAAATACGAGGCTCAGGAGATAAGGGAGCTGGGCAGGTTCTTTGAGAGGGGTGCGGTTTACAGGAGCAAGAAGCCTGTTTACTGGTGTATCTACGATACGACTGCTGAAGCGGAGGCTGAGGTTGAGTATCAGGAGAGAGAGGACCCGAGCATCTACGTCAAGTTCCCGCTTCTTTCTGAGAAGGATACCTACTTAGTTATCTGGACGACGACCCCCTGGACTCTGCCGGCCAACCTCGGTGTTATGGTGGGTGAGGAGTTCACCTACGTTTACTTCAGGACAGGCTCTGGGACCCTAATAGTAGCTGAGGATCTCCTTGAGGACTTTCTGAAAACGACAGGTATTAAGGGAGAAGTGACCAGGAAGGTAAAGGGCAGGGACCTTATAGGTCTCAGATACTCTCACCCATTTGTGAAGAAGGAAGAGCTGGAAGGTTATCTAAGCGAAAAGACCCTTGAGAACCTCTGGAGGGTCCTTCCTTCGGAGTTTGTTGATGTCTCAACAGGAACGGGCCTGGTCCACATGGCACCCGGGCACGGTCAGGAAGACTACATGGTCGGTTCAAGATATGGCCTTGAACCCTACGCACCCGTGGACGACAGGGGCTTTTTCGTAGAACCAGCTCCAGAGTTCATAAGAGGTAAAAGAGTCTTTGACGCCAACCGGTTGATAATAGACAGACTTAGGGAACACGGACTTCTGGTCTATGAAGGGAAAGTCAGGCACTCTTACCCTCACTGTTGGAGGTGCAAGAACCCGGTCATATTCAGGGCTACGCCTCAGTGGTTCATAAGTATGGACTCAGATGTGGATGGTTCAACACTGAGAAACAGGGCCCTTGAGGAGATAGGAAAGGTCAGGTGGATACCAGAATACGGTGAGAACAGGATAAGGAGCATGGTTGAGTCAAGGCCGGACTGGTGTATATCCAGGCAGAGATACTGGGGGGTCCCGATAACCGTTTTTTACTGCGAGAACTGCGGTGAGGTTGCCTCGGACAAGGAGGTTTTCGATCACATAGCCAAACTCGTTGAGGAACACCCCTC
>JAJRQX010000199.1 GCA_024280065.1 Aquificota bacterium | reverse complement strand
TTTTGTCAATATCATCAAATCCTGAGCGGGGTGGACCACTATGAGACAAGTAGCCCTTCCCAGAAAGTATTTCGGCAGGAGGAAGGAGATCCTTGAGCCCCCTTACCTCCTCAAGGTTCCGAAGGAGTCCTTTGAGAACTTCATACAGCTGAGGAAAGACCCGAGGAAGCGTGAGAACACAGGTCTTGAGTATATATTCAGGACCTCCTTTCCCTTCAAGGACCCGGACGGCAACATCTACCTTGAGTATCTCGGCTACGAGGTGGGGGACTGGGAGTGCAACAGGTGTGGCTACAGACCAGAGTCCGACTTCTTGGGCGGATGGGGAGTCAAGTGTCCCAGAGAGGGGTGCAACGGAAAGCTCGTTTACAAAGAGAAATACACACCTGACGAATGCAAGCTGAAGGGCCTCACCTACTCCGCCCCGCTCAGAGTGATGTTCAAGCTGAGGGTAAAGACCAAGAACGGCTGGAGGGAAACCCCTCCCAGGAAGGTCTACTTCGGTGAAATACCCCTGATGACGGACACGGGTTCCTTCATAATAAACGGAAGCGAGAGGGTCATAGTCAATCAGCTGATAAGGTCAACGGGCGTCTTCTTTGAAGAGAAGGAGGAGAAGCAGAAGGATGCCACCATAACGAGGATCGTATACAGGGCGAGCATAATCCCCGATAAGGGCTCAAGGATAGAGTTTGAGCTATCAGGGACAACGGACCTCTTCTCCGCGAGGATAGACAGGAAGAAGGTCAGTGGCGTAGCCATACTCAGGGCCTGGGGCTTTGAGACCGCCTACGATATCCTGAAGCACTTCTACGAAGGAGTGAGAAAGCTCGTTCCCAAGGGTGAGCTCCTGTTTGATGCGGATACGGGAGAGGAGGTCAGTCTGGAGGAGCTTGAGCACCACTACATATTTGCAGTGATACGTTACAGGGCCAAGCTTGAGAACTCGGATAGGGATAGGGAGTTCAGGGAGGAGAGGTTCGTTGAAGATCCGGAAGGTCTAGCGCTCCTTCTGAAGGACGACAGGATCACCGTTGAGATGGTTACCGTCCTGCCCAACGAGAAGGCGGTCAAGAGCCAGTACGCAAAGATAGTTGTGGATACCATAGCGAATGAGACAACACCCAGAGACCCCGACAGGACGAGCCCCGTAAAGATACCTGCGGAGTTCAGCTTCAGGGATTACGGCTACATGGAGATATACAAGAAGCTCAGACTCGTTGAGACCATGACCATGGAGATAGAGAACCTCATTGAGAGGGCAAGGTCTTATTATGAGGTCTTCTTCAGGAATATAACCAGATACGACCTGTCGAAGGTTGGTAGGGTGAAGATAAATGCTAAGGTCCATAAGCTACCGAAGACATTAAAACCTGCTGATGTGGACAGGCTGGACATCCTGCCTCCCCTCGCCCTGGCGGAGGATGTGAACGGCTACAAGGAAGGGACCCGCGTAACCAAGGAGCTTCTTAAGGAGGTCTTCAAGAAGAAGAAGGAGGTGAAGATAAAGGACTACACGGAGGAGGACGCCAGGTTCCTCCTCCCCATAGACCTGATAAACATACTCAAGTATCTGATAGACCTCAGGTTCAGGAGGGAGAGAAAGGACAACATAGCCCACCTCGGTAACAGGAGGGTGAGGTCCGTAGGTGAGCTCCTTGAAAACCAGGTGAGAACGGGCATAGCCAAGATGGAAAAGGTCTTCAGGGACAGGGTTGCTGTGGTGAACCCAGAGGACCCTAGCCTTAGACCTCAGGAGCTCATAAACCCCAGGTACGTAACAAACGCTATAGTGGAGTTCCTCAAAGGAGGTCAGCTCTCCCAGTACCTTGACAACACAAACCCCCTGTCCTCACTCACCCACAAGAGAAGGTTCTCCTCCTTGGGTCCTGGAGGACTTACCCGTGAGAGTGCGAAGTTTGAGATAAGGGACGTTCACCCATCCCACTACGGTAGGATATGCCCCATAGAGACACCTGAGGGCCAGAACATAGGGCTCGTAACTTCCATGACCGTCTATGCCCAGGTGAACGAATACGGCTTCCTCATAACCCCCTACAGGAAGGTGGAAAACGGTGTGGTAACAGACAAGATAGAGTACCTCGCCGCTTACGAGGAGGAGGACTACGTCATAGCCCAGAGCACACCCACCGACGAGAAGGGGAGGATCCTGGCGGACAGGGTCCTCGCAAGACACAAGAATGACATAAGGATAGTCAAGCCGGAGCAGGTGAACTACATAGATGTCTCACCAAGGCAGATAATATCCGTCTCCTCCTCCCTCATACCTTTCCTTGAGCATGATGATGCCAACAGGGCGCTGATGGGATCTAACATGCAAAGGCAGGCTGTCCCCCTTATCTTCACCCAGGCACCCATCATAGGGACAGGTATGGAGGAGAAGGTGGCAAGAGACTCCCACGCGGTGGTTGTGGCCAAAAGGGGCGGTGTGGTTGAGGAGGTGGACAGCTCAAGGATAGTCATAAGAGCGAACCCTGAGGAGATAGACCCCGAGGATCCCCTTGACTTCGGGATAGACATATACCAGCTCAAGAAGTTCCAGAGGACGAACCAGAACACCTGCATAAACCAGAGGCCACTCGTGAAGAAGGGACAGAAGGTTGAGAAAGGGCAGGTTATAGCGGACGGTCAGTCTACCTACAGGGGAGAGCTCGCCCTCGGTAAGGACATCCTGGTTGCCTTCATGCCCTGGAGAGGCTACAACTTTGAGGACGCAATAGTCATATCAGAACGTCTCGTCAAGGATGATGTCTATACATCAATACACATAGAGGAACTTGAGGTGGAAGCTCGCGAGACCAAGCTGGGCGAGGAGGAGATCACAAGGCAGATACCCGGCGTTCCGGAGAAGGCCCTCGCCCACCTTGACGAATACGGAATAGTCAAAGTAGGGACCTATGTTAAACCAGGTGACATTCTGGTGGGTAAGGTCACACCCAAGGGCGAGACGCAGCCTACCCCTGAGGAAAAGCTACTTCAGGCTATATTCGGTGAGAAGTCAAAAGACGTAAAGGACTCCTCCCTAAGATGCCCGCCCGGGGTTGAAGGTGTGGTCATAGACGTTCAGGTCTTCACGAGGAAGACAGGAGAGAGGAAGAGCATGCTGGTGAACGCGGTTGAAGATAAGGAACGGGAGGCACTCAAGGCGGAGCTTGAAAGAACCAAGAATCTGATCATAGAGGGCAGGAACAAAGTCCTTAAGGATCTCGTCGTTGGCAGGAAGATAGAGAAGGACGTGACCATCGGGAGGAAGACCTACAAGGCCGGAACTGTGATAACTGAAGATATATTCAACTCACTTCTGAGCTTCATAGCTACGAAGCCGGCGAACCTCTTCAACGACCAGAAGCTCATCTCCCGGATAGAGGAGATAGTGAGCAGGGCGAAGACCAACATAAATATCCTTAAAAGGATATACGAGGAGAAGGGGAAGTCTCTCTTCAGGATGGGTGACCTACCTCCCGGTGTCATAACCCTGGTTAAGGTATACATAGCCCAGAAGAGGAAGATAAAGGTCGGGGACAAGATGGCGGGCAGGCACGGTAATAAGGGTGTGATCTCCGTAGTCCTTCCCGTGGAGGACATGCCTTTCCTTCCAGACGGCACGCCCGTGGACATAGTCCTGAACCCATTGGGCGTTCCCTCACGTATGAACGTAGGCCAGATCCTTGAGACCCACCTGGGATGGGCAGCCAAGGGTCTCGGGAAGAAGATAGAAGAGATGATAAGGAAGGGCTTTTCAAGGGAACAGCTCACCCAGTGGCTTAAGGAGACCTACGCCATAGGTGACCCGACCGGTGAGAACGCCAGGTTCATAGAAGAGTATCTGAACTCCCTTTCGGATGAAGAGTTCTGGAACGTCATGAAGGACTTTGCGGAGCACGGTATACCAATGGCAACGCCCGCCTTTGAAGGTGCGGACGAGAAGGCTATAAAGGAGCTCCTGAAACGTGCGGGTCTTCCCGAGAGCGGTAAGACGGTCCTCTATGACGGAAGAACGGGAGAACCCTTTGACTTTGAAGTTACCGTAGGATACATGCACATGCTGAAGCTCATCCATATGGTTGACGACAAGGTCCACGCCAGGTCCACAGGACCTTACTCCCTGGTAACCCAGCAGCCCTTGGGAGGAAGGGCCCAGTTCGGAGGTCAGCGTCTCGGGGAGATGGAGGTCTGGGCCCTTGAGGCCCACGGAGCAGCATATACTCTACAGGAGATGCTCACAGTCAAGTCCGACGATATAGAAGGAAGGAGTAAGGTCTACGAGTCCATAGTAAAAGGTAAGTACACCTACACACCTGACATACCCGAGTCCTTCAGGGTTCTCGTTAAAGAGCTTAAGGCTCTCGGCCTTGACGTTAAATGTATGAATGGGGAGGAGAAGGGGTGCGATCAGATTGAGATGAGAAAGGAGGAGGAGACATGAGTGAGAGGAAGAAGGGTCTCTTTCCTTTCAACAGGATCAAGCTGATGCTAGCCTCCTCCGAGGAGATCAGGAAATGGTCTAGGGGGGAGGTGAAGCGTCCTGAGACCCTCAACTACAGGACTTTAAAGCCAGAAAAGGACGGCCTCTTCTGTGCGAAGATATTCGGTCCTGTTAAGGACTGGGAGTGCCTGTGTGGGAAGTATAGGGGTAAGAGGTACGCTGGAACTGTCTGTGACAGGTGCGGTGTTGAGGTGACCCTCTCATACGAGAGGAGGAAGAGGTTCGGCCACATAGAGCTCGCAGCTCCCGTAGCCCACATATGGTTCTTAAAGTCCACCCCTTCCAAGATAGGAACACTCCTCAATATGACCTCAAGAGACGTAGAGAGGGTCGTATACTTTGAGTCCTACTTAGTCATAGAGTATCCCGCGGACGAGAAGGAGGAGGAAGCCTTTGAGAGGATGGAGGACACCATACCCCTCAACGACGGAACGACCCTCAAGTGGGTTAAGCTCCACGTGGTAAACGAACAGGAGTTTGAGGAGAACTACTCCTTCACCATAGATGAGAGATACGAGTACGGCATGGGAGCGGAGATAATCAAGAAGGTCCTCTCCGAGCTAGACTTAAAGGAGTACTCCAAGAAGCTCAGGAACCTGATAAAGCCTTACAGCATAGGGTATGAGGACCTCGGAAAGAACCTTCAGAACGAGTATAAGGACTTATACGCAAAGATAATAAGGAAGATAGCAGAAGACCTTGAGGAGTTCGGCGTCAAGTTCACGAACCTTGAGGAGATGGGTCTTTCCACCGAAGAGGCGGTCCACAGGCTCCTGAACGAGGAGATGTACCTCAACGTTGAGACGGGAGAGCTGTCCGAGGAGGACAGAGGGGACGAATACCTTACGGGTAAGGAGGCGCTCAGGACATACTATGAGAACATGAGAGAAAAGAAGCAGAATATACCAGTCTTTGAGAGGATAAAGGAAGACATAAGGTCCGTGGTTCTGAAAGAGGTTTCAGAACAGAAGGTAAAGAAGTATCTCAGGATCCTCAAGCTCGTTGAAGGTTTCATAAAGAGCGGAAACAAACCCGAGTGGATGATCCTTGAGGTGATCCCCGTACTGCCTCCCGACCTCAGACCTCTAGTAGCCCTAGATGGCGGAAGATTCGCTACCTCGGACCTCAACGACCTCTACAGGAGGCTCATAAACAGAAACAACAGACTCAAACGCCTCATAGAGCTGGACGCACCTGAGATCATCATAAGGAACGAAAAGCGGATGCTTCAGGAAGCTGTTGA
>JAJRQX010000198.1 GCA_024280065.1 Aquificota bacterium | reverse complement strand
TTCCCTCACTATCTCCTCCCTTGTGAGGACCTTTCCTCTGTTGGCGAGCAATTTTCTCAGGATCAGGTACTCCCTCGCGGTGAGGTCCAGTGGTCTTCCCTTCAGGTATATCCTCTTTTCCTCCTCCCTTATCTCAAACTCTCCAACTCTCCTTACACCTATCCTGGTCATTACCTTTTTCCTTCTCCTCAGAAGGGCCCTCACCCTGGCGAGTAGCTCCCTCATGTTGAAGGGCTTTGTCATATAATCGTCCGCACCTATCTCAAGACCCACTATCCTGTCCTCCTCAGTGTCCCTTGCCGTCAGAACGAGAACCATGGCCTCCGTCCTTGAGAACTCCCTGCAGAGGTCAAACCCGTCCATGTCAGGTAGCATGAGGTCAAGGATAACGAGGTCAGGGTTTAAAGCCTCAAAGGTCCTGAGAGCTTCCTCCCCAGTGGCGGCTACACTTACCTGATAGCCTTCCCTCTTAAGGTATCTGCTAACCATGTCTCCCATTAAGGCGTCATCCTCAACTATAAGTATCCTCTCCCTCATCTGGAGAAATTTTGAAGTTTTTTCAAAATAGGTTCAAGAAGGTGTCAAGTCCTGGAGCTAAATTAATACCGAATACCTAAGGGAGGTGGGCGAGATGAGGAAGATTATGATAGGAACAGCTCTGATGGGTTTGGCTTTCGCCGGTGACCCCTGGGACCTTGAGGCACCGACGGGTCTTAAGTTCGGTGTTATAAAGGGGTATGAGAACTGGCACGTTGTTGCAACCCACTTCAGGACCGATAAGAACGAGCTCAGGTACATAATAGGAAACGATAAGGCGGTTGAGGCTTACAGGAAGGGCATGAAGAAGTTTCCCGACGGAGCTATCCTCGTGAAGATAGGCTACAGTCTGAAGAAGAACCCTGCGTGGGAGGCTTCCCTTGAACCTGATGTCATACAGAGGGTTGAGTTCATGATAAAGGACTCCAAGAGGTTCAAGGACACGGGAGGCTGGGGCTTTGCGAGGTTTGTCTATGACGCAAAGACGGGCAGGTATAAGGTCTTCGGGAAGTCTGCAAAGGATTATATGCAGTGTTTTTCATGCCACAAGCTGGTTGAAAAGAAGGATTACGTATTCACAGACTACGTCAGGAGGAGGTGATCAGCTGACACCGGTGCTCCCGAACCCTCCCTCTCCCCTCTCCGTCCGACCAACCTCCTCCACTTCCTCAAGGGTGGCCTTTACAACGGGCGCTATGACGAGCTGGGCTATCCTGTCCCCCCTGTTTACGACAACCTCCTCCCTTCCCAGGTTCACCAGTATCACCTTAACCTCACCCCTGTAATCAGCGTCTATAGTTCCTGGGGCGTTCAGGACCGTCAGACCCTTCTTAAGGGCTAAACCGCTCCTTGGTCTCACCTGACCCTCGTAGCCTTCCGGTATCTCCAGGACTATGCCCGTTGGTACCACAACCCTTTCAAATGGTTTGATTACTATGGGCTCCTCAACCGCAGCCCTCAGGTCCATACCTGAGGAGAGAGGCGTGGCGTAAGAAGGCATAGGCAGGTCTTTGGCGTGAGGAAGCTTCTTGACCTTCACCTTTATCATCTGACCCTCTGCTCTATCCTGTCCGTGAGCTTGGGCCTTCCCTTCTCGTCCAGCTCAAAGACCTTCACCCTTACCTTCTGACCAACCCTGAAGATGGTTCTAGCGTCCCTCACCCTCCTCCTCATGTTCTCAACATGAAGGAGACCTACCTTCCCCGGGAGTATCTCAACGAAGGCTCCGTATATCTCAACCCTCGTAACGGTCCCCTCATAGACCTTCCCCACCTCCACCTTGGGTTCAGGCGGGGCCTCACCCTCCCCGTCTATGCCCATGGTGGTGAACTTAGGTCTCCCAAGCTCGTCCACCTCAAGGACCTTGACCTTGACCACGTCACCTACGCTGTACTTTTCCCCTGCGTGTTTGACGGGCTGGGCCATCTTGGATACGTGGAGGAGACCTATCTTACCCGGCCACAGCTCTATGAAGGCACCGTAAGGCTCCACCCTTGTAACCTTCCCCTCGTAAACCTTCCCGATCTCCACGTCCTTCACTATGTCCTCTATCATCTGTATAGCCTTCTGAATAGCCTCGTCCGAGTAACCCGTCAGATAGACCTTCCCTTCCTCCCCTACCCAGACCTTCACCTCCGTTTGTTCGTATATTCTCCTCACGTTGGCTCCACCTGGACCGATGACGAGAGGAGCCTTCTCCACAGGAACCCTGTGTATAACGATCCTCGGAGCGTGAGGGGACAGCTGTTCCCTCGGCTTTGGTATCGCCTCGTACATCTTCTCAAGGATGTATAACCTTCCCTCCCTCGCCTGCTCAAGGGCCTTCTGCATTATCTCGCGGGTTATACCCTTGACCTTTATGTCCATCTGTATGCTCGTTACACCATCTTTAGTCCCCGCGACTTTAAAGTCCATATCACCGAGGTGGTCCTCGTCTCCGAGTATGTCCGAGAGGATAACGTACCTGTCACCTTCAAGGATCAGGCCCATGGCTATACCCGCTACGTGTTTCCCTCCCTTAACAGGGACACCCGCGTCAAAGAGAGCGAGCGAACCTCCGCAGACGGTAGCCATTGAGGTTGACCCGTTTGACTCAAGTATGTCCGATACTATCCTGATTATGTAGGGAAATTCTTCTTCGTCGGGTATCACGGGTTCAAGGGCCCTCTCAGCCAGAGCTCCGTGGCCTATCTCCCTTCTCCTCGGAGGTCCCCAGGGTCTCGCCTCACCTCCCGAGAAGGGCGGGAAGTTATAGTGGAGCATGAACCTCTTGAAGACTTCTCCTTCCGCTATGGTCTCTATCATCTGGGCTTCGTCCGGAGCGCCTAAGGTAACGGTAACGTAAGCCTGGGTCTGACCCCTCCTGAAGATAGCGCTCCCGTGAGGTATCTCAAAGGGGTGGACCTTTATCTCTATGGGTCTTATCTCCTCGGGCCTCCTGCCGTCTATCCTGACACCCTCCTTCAGGATCTTCTCCCTCATCAGCCTGCTTTCAAGCTTCTTGAAGAAGAACCTGACGTTGAAGTGGAGATCCTCAGGTATATCGTTCTTTGTGATGAACTCCTCAAGGATCCCGTCAAGGGTCCTGTTCCTCTCCTTCTTGTCCTTTATTGAGAAGGCGGATAGGATCTTCTCTGAACACTCCTCCTCCATCTTCCTGAGGATCTCCTCATCAAGTGTGACGGGCTGGAACTCTGCCTTCGGGACTCCCAGCTCCTTCCTGAGCTTCTCCTGTATCTCTATCGCCTCCTTTATCGCTTCAAGGCCAAAAAATAGGGCATCCGTTATAACATCCTCGGGTACCTCCTTGGCTCCCCCCTCCACCATAACTATCGCATCCTTCGTTCCCGCCATGACTATCTCAAGGTCGGCCTCCTTCCTCTCCTCGTAAGTCGGGTTCGCCACAAACTCACCGTTTATCCTGCATACCCTCACACCCGCTATAGGACCTTCAAAGGGTATCCGCGATATGTACAGGGCCGCGGACGCACCCGTTATCGCTAGGACGTCTGGGTCATACTTATCGTCCGCGGAGAGGGTGAGGGCCGTTACCACAACATCGTGGAAGAAACCCTCGGGGAAGAGGGGTCTTATGGGCCTGTCTATGACACGGGATACGAGGATCTCCCTTTCGGTGGGCTTACCTTCCCTCTTTATGAAACCTCCAGGTATCTTTCCGTAGGCGGATGGTCTTTCCCTGTAATCAACGGTGAGGGGAGTGAAGTCTATCTCTGTGTTAGGTTCATCGGACATAACCGCGGTAACCAGGACCGCGGTTCCTCCCTGCCTTACAACTACCGCACCGTCCGCCTGCCCTGCGTATCCGCTTGCCTCTATGATTATTGGCTCAGGGCAGTTCCCTATCCTCGCACTCTCTTCCATGTTACTTTACCTGCAGACCAAGTCTCTTTGAGACCTCAAGGTATTTGGAGTAGTCCGTTTCCTTAAGGTACTCCAGGAGCTTCCTCCTCTTGTTCACCATAGCTATGAGACCTCTTCTTGAGTGTATATCCTTCTTATGCTTTTTGAGGTGTTCTGTTAACCTGTTTATCCTCTCGGTAAGTATAGCTATCTGGACCTCGGGAGAACCCGTGTCCTGCTCGTGCCTCTGAAAGCTCCGTATAAGTTCCCACTTCTTCTCCTTGGGGAGCGGCATCCGAGACCTCCCTTAAGATACTGCAAAAAATTATTATAACACCTCAGACCTCGTATATGCTGTCCAGTAGTTCCCTGGCTCTATCCGGGTCTATATCCTTGAGCCTTTTGTAAACCTCTCTCGCTGAGTCTATCTTTCCCAGCCTTACGTAGCCCATGCCGAGCTTGTATAGGATCTCGGGGTCCTCTGGTCTCCTCTCCAGTTCCTTCTTCAGGTCTTCTATCAGCCTCTCTAAGAGTCCCTCTCCCATCCTGCTGAAAACGCCTCTGTAACCTTTGCCGAACATAATTAATTAAGATCATGGACTGGGTAGAGGAGACACTGAGGGATCTCAGAACCAGTAACCTCTTCAGGAAGAGGACCCTGAGGGAGGGTCTAGTTGATCTCTGCACAAACGACTACCTCGGTCTCAGGGACCACCCTGAGGTGGTGGAGGCTGCCGTAAAGGCTCTGAGGGAGGCGGGTCTGGGCTCTGGGGCCTCTCAGCTAGTCTCAGGATACACAAGATACCACAGGAACCTTGAGGAAAAGCTCGCTGAGTTCAAAGGCGTTCCAAGGTGTGTCCTCTTCGGATCCGGGTATTTAGCCAACACAGGAGCTATACCTGTCTTGGCGGAGGAGGGAGACCTTATCCTGAGCGACGAGCTGAACCACGCGT
>JAJRQX010000197.1 GCA_024280065.1 Aquificota bacterium | reverse complement strand
TAGACCCCCTCACAGGAGTTTACAACAGGAACCTCCTGGCGAGGATATACAGTCTCCTTGACCTCAGAGACTACGGAATACTCCTCGTGGACGTGGACAACTTCAAGAGGGTGAACGACATCCACGGCCACGATACGGGGGATCAGGTCCTGAGGGCAATAGCTGGAAGGATCCAGAACATGGTCAAGAGGGACAGGGACATCGTGATAAGATACGGAGGGGAGGAGTTCCTCGTCTTCGTAAAGAAGAACGGGGACATAAACAGACCAGCCCTTGTTGGGGAGAGAATAAGGGAGGGTGTATCCGCAACACCGATCACCATAAACGGAGGTCCCATAAGGGTCTCCGTCTCGGTGGGCGTCCTGCCCGATCTTTCAGAGGAGCGGAGTCTTGAGGAGGCCGTAAGGAAGGCGGACATAGCCCTCTACACTGCCAAGAGAAAGGGAAAGAACAGGGTTGAGATCTACACCGAAAGAAGGAGCGTCTACGTCCTCCCCTTCTGGGAGGTAAGGCAGGCGATAGAGGAGGAAAGGATAGAGTTTCTCTACCAGCCCGTTTACGACCTTGAGACCAGGGAGATAATAATGCTTGAAGCCCTCGCCCGCCTGAGGGACAAGGAGGGAAATCTCTACGTCCCCGAAAGGTTCATACCGTCCATAAAGGGAACCGACGCCTACACATCAATGACCAAGCAGGTCGTTTACAGGAACCTGAAGGTCCTCAAGGAAAACCCGGGCCTTAAGCTCAGCGTGAACGTTGAGATTTCCCATCTCCTCAGCGTTGATATCGTGGAGTTCGTAGAGGAGTCGGTGGATGAGGTCCTCGGGGGAGACTGCGGGGGTCGTTTCTTCATAGAGATACTTGAGTACGAGGACTTCCCCGTTCAGGGCATGGAGGAGCTGGTCATAAACGTGGAGAGGCTGAGGAAATACGGTGTTGATTTCATAGTGGACGACTTCGGCTCAGGATACGCCAACTTCCTCCGCATAGTGAACCTGGAGCCTGCCTATGTCAAGATATCCGGGGATCTGGTTGAGAACATAGATAACAGAAGGATAGAGGTTCTCTGCAGGGCGATAACCGAGTTCTGCAGAGACCTCGGTATAGAGGTAATAGCGGAGTCCGTCTCCTCCGAGGAAGTCCTGAGGTCGGTGAGGAGGGTAGGTATGAAGCTCGGGCAGGGTTTTCACCTGCTTGAACCTAAACCGCTGGAATATTTCCTGAGGGACACTTAAGATTATTACATTATGGGTTACAGGAGCGACATCGTAAAGAAGGGTATAGAGAGGGCACCTCACAGGGCCCTGCTTAGAGCCTGCGGGCTTTCGGAGGAGGACCTTGAGAAACCCCTCATAGGTATAGCCAACTCATACATAGACATAATCCCAGGACATGTCCACCTCAGGGAGTTTGTCCAGCCCATAAAGGAGGCGGTCCGCGAGGCGGGAGGAGTTCCCATAGAGTTCAACGTCATAGGTGTTGACGACGGGATAGCCATGGGACACTACGGCATGCACTACTCACTCCCCTCAAGGGAGCTCATAGCGGATTCCATAGAGACGGTCGTGAACGCCCACCAGCTTGACGCCCTGATATGCGTCCCAAACTGCGACAAGATAGTCCCGGGGATGCTGATGGGGGCCCTCAGGGTCAACATACCAACCATATTCATAAGCGGAGGACCCATGCTCGCGGGTGAGTATGAGGGCAAAAAGATAGACCTGATCTCCGTATTTGAGGGTATAGGCCAGCTCAAGGCAGGGAGGATCACGGAGAAGGAGCTCAAGGTGATAGAGCAGAACGCCTGCCCCACCTGCGGTAGCTGTGCGGGTATGTTCACAGCCAACTCAATGAACTGCCTGACGGAGGTCCTCGGACTGGCACTCCCCGGGAACGGAACGGTCCCAGCGGTGGACCCGAGGAGGGAGATCCTGGCGAGGGAGGCAGGAAGGAGGATAATGGATCTACTTAAGGAGGATATAAGACCGAGGGACATCGTTACGGAGGAGGCTATAGAGGATGCCTTCACCCTTGACATAGCGATGGGGGGTTCAACCAACACGATCCTACACCTCCTCGCAATAACTAGGGAGGCCGGTATAAACTTTGACCTTAGTAAGATAAACGAGATATCAAAGAGGACGCCGACCCTATGCAAGATAGCCCCCGCCTCCCACTACCACATAGAGGACTTAGACAGGGTGGGGGGTATCCCCGTGATACTGAAGGAGCTTCTGAAACTCGGCCTCCTTCACGGGGAGAGAAAAACTGTCAGCGGGAAGACCCTTAAAGAGATAGCCGACTCCGCCCCCGACCCCGACGGCGAAGTGGTTAGGCGGGCTGAGGACCCCTACTCCGAGGACGGAGGCATAGCGATCCTCTTCGGGAACTTAGCCCCGGAGGGAGCTGTTGTTAAGACCGCGGGCGTAGTTGAGAGCATGCTGAGGTTCAAAGGGAAAGCTGTATGCTTTGACTCGGAAGAGGAGGCTGTTGAAGCCATACTTGGCGGTAAGGTGAAGCCCGGACACGTCGTAGTTATAAGATACGAGGGACCTAAGGGCGGACCCGGAATGAGGGAGATGCTTTCACCCACCTCCGCCATAATGGGTATGGGCCTGGGGGATAAGGTGGCCCTGATAACGGACGGGAGGTTCTCGGGAGGAACGAGGGGAGCATGTGTAGGGCATGTGTCCCCTGAGGCGGCCTCGGGAGGTCCCATAGGTGTTGTCAGGGACGGGGACGAGATACTCATAGACATACCCAGGAGGAGGTTGGAGCTTCTTATACCGGAGGGTGAGTTGAGGGAAAGGCTCAGAAACTTCAAACCCAAGAAGAAGGAGATCAAAAGCCCGTGGCTAAGGAGGTATGTCAAGCTCGTTACCGACGCATCTAAGGGAGCGGTCCTTGAGGCCTGATCACTCTTTGCTGTAGAGGATCGTGTAAACGACGGTAAACCCGTCTATCCCGTGCTCCCTCGCGTGGGTGACCTTAACGTCTATTATCTTCGCCCCCTCCTCCTGAAGGGCCTTGAGGACCTCGTTCAGTCTGTCCGTTATCTCCGCTGTCGTTCCCTCTATGTCCACAACGAGAACGCTGATACCCATCACGGTTATTTTATCATTTAAGTTGTATGCCCAAGCTGAAGGTAAGGATAAGGAGAAGGCTGAGGAAGAAAAGGGAGCCCAAGCTCATAGAAGTATACGAGAGGCGTTTCATAGAGGCCCTCAAAGAACTCAGGATCCCACTACTCATGCTTCACTTTTCCATAACTGTTGGAACCTTAGGCTACATGATCCTATCCGGGGGCGACTTCATAAACTCCTTCTACATGACGATAATAACCATAGGTACAATAGGCTACGGAGAGATAGCCCCAGGGAGCGACACTCCCTTAGGAAGGGTCTTCACCTCCTTCTTGGCCCTCATGGGTATAGGGACCTTCATGACCTCCGTTACCGTGATAATAAGGGTCTTCTTCAAGGAGGATATAATTAACCTCTACAGGGCCATCAGGATGTTAAGAGAGATAGAGAGCCTGAGGGACCACTTCATAATCTGCGGGTACGACAAGACCTCCTACTGGCTCGCCCAGACCTTGAGAAAGAGGGGTATAGAGTTCGTCGTCATAGAGAGCAAGCCCGAAGCCATGAGGTATCTGCAGGAGCACAACATAAAGTTCTTCATCATAGAAGCTCCCTACAAGAAGTCCGTACTGCTCTCTGCCGGGATAAAGAACGCCAAGGGCATGGTGGTTAACATGGGGGACGACGCCCAGAACATAGCGGTGATAGCGACCGCCAGGCTTATAAGACCCTCAAGGGAGGACTTCTTCATATACTCCTTCGCCTCAACGGACGGAACAGCCCAGAAGCTTGAAGAGCTCGGGGCAAACAGGGCGATAGTTCCAAACAAGATACTCGCAACCAGGATAGCCGCCTACATATTCCATACAGGTTCCGCATTTATCTCCGACCTCTTTGACAGGATAGCCTTTGGAGAGGAGACTGACATAGACATACTTGAGCTCAAGGTGGAGCCCGGTTCTCCCCTGATAGGAAGAAAGCTCAAGGATATAGACCTCAGGAAGGCTCTGAAGGTAACGGTGGTGGCTATAAGAAGGCCTGAGGGGGACCTTGAGGTTACGGTCACGGGAGAAACCAGGATAGAGGAAGG
>JAJRQX010000196.1 GCA_024280065.1 Aquificota bacterium | reverse complement strand
CAACGTTATGAAAGCAAAACAGACCCTAAGGGACGTCGCCCGTGCCCTGGGACTCCCATACTCAACCGCGGACCAGCTCGCCAAACTGATACCCCAGGGGGACGTCCAGGGAACCTGGCTTTCTTTGGAGGAGATGTACGAGACACCCCTTGAGGTCTTAAAGGAACGCTACGGAGCTCACAGGGGAGATATAGAGGACAACGTGACCAAGTTCAGAAAGATATGCAGGGAGAACCCGGAGATAGACAGGCTCGTTAAGATAGCCTTGAAGCTTGAAGGGCTCACACGCCACACCTCCCTTCATGCTGCGGGTGTAGTTATAGCTCCGAAGCCCCTTGAGGAGCTTATACCCCTTTACTACGACAGGGACGGCTCGGTTGCCACCCAGTATGACATGACCAAGCTGGAAGAGATAGGCCTTCTCAAGATGGACTTCCTTGGCCTCAAGACCCTCACCGAGCTGAAGGCTATGAGGGACCTCGTCAGAGAGAGAAAGGGGACGGACGTTGATTTCCTGTCCCTCCCCTTAGACGACCGGAAAGTCTTTGAGCTTCTTCAGGAAGGGAACACAACGGGTGTCTTCCAGCTTGAGAGCAGGGGTATGAAGGAGCTCCTCAGGAGACTTAAGCCGGATACCTTTGAGGACATAGTGGCGGTCCTCGCCCTGTACAGGCCCGGACCTTTAAAGAGCGGTCTCGTGGACAGATACATAAACAGGAAGCACGGGAGAGAACCAGTTGAGTATCCATTCCCGGAGCTTGAAGAGGTCCTAAAAGAGACTTACGGTGTCATAGTCTATCAGGAGCAGGTTATGAAGATGTCCCAGATCTTAGCGGGCTTCACCCCTGGCGAGGCGGACACCCTCAGGAAGGCGATAGGTAAGAAGAAGAAAGACCTCATGGAGCAGATGAGGGATAAGTTCATAAGGGGTGCGGTTGAGAGGGGTTATCCCGAGGACAGGGTTAGGAAGCTCTGGGAAGACATAGAGAAGTTCGCCTCATACTCCTTCAACAAGTCCCACTCGGTAGCTTACGGCTACATATCTTACTGGACCGCCTACATGAAGGCCCACCACCCCGAAGAGTTCTTCGCCGTAAAGCTCACAACCGAGAAGAACGACAGCAAGTTCATAAATCTGATAAAGGATGCAAAGGTAATGGGCTTTGAGATCCTACCCCCCGATGTGAACAGGAGCGACGTTGGATTCAGAATAGAGGGGCCCAGGAGGATAAGGTTCGGGATAGGCAGGATAAAAGGTGTGGGTGAGGAGGCAGCACTGGCTGTAGTTAGAGCAAGAGAGAGGGGACCTTTCAGGGGACTTCAGGACTTCGTCAGGAGGGTGGACGGCAGGAAGGTGAATAGAAGGGTAATAGAAGCACTCGTAAAGGCAGGTGCTTTTGACTTCACAGGTGAGGGGAGGGACAGACTCCTTGAAAGGGTAGGATCCGCAGGTAAGAACCTCTCCTCAATAGCCCAGAACACACTCTTCGGTGGTGGGAACGGGTCCGGAAAGCTTGATAGGAACGATATACTGAGGATGGAGAAGGAGGTAATAGGCTTCTACATTTCGGGCCACCCCCTTGACAGGTTTGAGCCTCTTCTTAAGGGCAGATACACACCCCTTGAGGAGATAGAGGGATCGGAGAGCGGTCAGGAGATTACCGTTGCGGGCGTCATATCTGACCTTCAGGTGAAGAAGACCAGGAACGGAACCTACATGGCGGTGTTCAACCTGATAGACAGGACCGGGATGATGGAAACCGTTGTCTTTCCGGAGGTCTACGAGACCTTTAAAGACAAGATCAAGGAGGACACGGTCGTGGTGATAAAAGGCTGGGTTGATGAGGACCTGGAAACGGAGAAGGTCAAACTTGTAGCAAAGGAGATCCTCTCCCCGGAGGAACACTCCCACAACGGAAACGGCTACATTACCGTGACCCTCACAAGGGATGAAGCCCTTAACGGTAAGGCGGAATCACTTAAAAGCGTTCTGGAGACCTTCAGGTCAGAAGAGGGCCTTCAGGTCCTGATACGTGTGATAGGGCCTGACTTCACTGCGGTTCTCAAACCTCCACCGGACCTCAAGGTTAAACTGACCCCTGACTTCATAGCCAGACTTGAAGAGATGGGCCTCAAAGTTCACCTCTAACTGACGAAATGATCTAAAACCCAATAGAGGAGGTGTTAAAGGGATGAAAAAAACTCTCATACTGGTCGGGGCGGTCGGTATTACCAGCGTTGCAAACGCCGTTGGCTTTGAGATCTCCGTGGGTGCTATGAGTCAGGACCCGTCCGGGTACATCCAGTACCCGGCAGGTACGGGAACGAGAGCTGATCTGAAGGACGACCTTAGACTCGGCAGGGAGACGAGGCTCTTCGCGAGGGCGAAGATAGAGATACCCGTTATACCGAACCTCTACCTCCAGTACATACCCATGAGGTTTGAGGGAAGGGGACGGCTCCAGCAACGGATCACCTTCGGCGGAAGGACATTCTCGGTGAACACGAACGTTGAGACCTCGGTAAGGCTTGACCACTACGATGTGGGCCTTTACTACAACATACCGCTACCCGGAAGTGTCCTGGACCCGGAGATAGGCTTGAGCGTCAGGATCGTGGACTTTAAAGGGAGGATAACGGACATCAACAACAACGTCACGGAATCAAAGAGCGCCACCTTCCCCATCCCGATGGTCTACGGCGGACTCGGTGTAAACTTCGGCATGTTCTCCCTGATAGGTGAGGTAAGGGGTATAACTTACGCTGGTAGCAGCTACTACGACCTTACGGGTGAGTTCAGGGTAAAGCTCTTCCGGAAGGTCTTCATGGGTATGGGTTACAGATACGAAAGGCTCAGACTTGACGATGTAAGCGATGTGGACGCTGACATAAAGGTTCAGGGTCCCTTCGGTGTCATTGGAGTCTCCTTCTGAAGGGCCTTCTCACAGAACCTCCTGAAGTTTTCAAGGAGGAGGAGGCCCTTCCTCTGGCTCTTCTCGGGGTGAAACTGGACCCCCCAGAGGTTTGCCTTTTCAATAGCTGAAACGAACTCGGTCCCGTAGTCGGTTGTTGACGCCACTAT
>JAJRQX010000195.1 GCA_024280065.1 Aquificota bacterium | reverse complement strand
TGGACGAGTTCAGGATAGCGGTGGCGGAACGTTACGATGTGATCGTCCAGCCGAAGGAATATAGGGCGTACACCATATTCGCGGAAGCCATGGACAGGAGCGGTTACGCGAGGGGAACCCTCGCTCCCGAACCCGGCATGAAGGGACCGATACCGCCCTTAAGGAAGCCACCCGAGAGGGGAATGGAAGCCCACGGAGGGGCTCACCTGAAGCACATGCACGGAGGACACCACGGACACATGAAGGGTATGCACCATCACCATCATATGAAGAAGGACCCTTGCGGTGTATGTGAGCCGAAACTCAAGAACTTCCAGTTCGGACCGGCTGCAGCCATGCTAAATCCGGAACCCATCTGCAGGCTTGACGACCCTGGTGTAGGTCTTAAAGACGCTAAACACAAGGTCCTCACCTACGCGGATCTTAAGAGCTACGTACCATGGAAGTTCCTCCACAAGAGGAAACCAGACAGGGTGATAGAGATCCACTTCACGGGTAACATGGAGAGGTTCATCTGGAGGATGTGGACTTACGACGGTAAAAGGTGGACCTCGGATATAAAGGACTTCATAAAGTGGCGTTACGGGGAGCTCGTTAGGATGATCTGGGTGAACCACACCATGATGGACCACCCCATACACCTCCACGGCATGTGGATGTATCTTGACAACGGGTCTGGAGAGTACAAGCCGAGGAAGGACACAATAAACTTAAAGCCGGGTGAGAAGATCTGCATAGATGTCCTTGTGGACGCAAAAGGATACTGGGCGTTCCACTGCCACCTACTTTACCACATGCACATGGGCATGATAAGGGTGGTTGAAGTAACCTGAGGAGGTAGTGTTATGAAAAGGACCGTCCTTACCGCCTCCGCCCTTCTTTTTACAATTCCCGTTTGGTCTCAGGATGAGTCCACGGAGCTCCCAGCCTACAGGCCTGACCCGAAGGTGATAAGACAGGTACTGCTCCCCCCATCCCGATTCGGAAAGCTCCTGTTTGACCTCTTTGAGTACCACGTGACCTCAGAGGAGAAGGAGGCCCTGTACGACATTGAGTTCTGGTATGGAGGAGACTTCAACAGGCTGTGGGTGGAGACGGAGGGGGAGCACTCCTTTAAAAGTGGTGAGGGAACTCTTGAGAGGCTTGACCTATACTACGGGAGGCTCATAACCCCTTTCTGGGACTTCAGGGTGGGTGTAGGCCTTCAGTCCGTCTACGGTGATGTCTCTGACGAGAGGACGTACGCGGTTGTTGGTGTTCAGGGGCTAGCCCCTTACTGGTTTGAGGTGGACGCAAATGTCAGGCTGGACACGGACGGTAATGTCACCGCGGACCTTGAGGTGGAGTACGACCTCTTATTCACCCAGCGTCTGATACTCCAGCCCCGGATTGAGACCTTAGTCTCCTTTTCGGACATACCAGAGGTAGATGTATGGAGCGGTGTAAACAACTTAGAGCTGGGGCTTAGGCTCAGATACGAGATAAGGAGAGAGTTCGCCCCCTACGTGGGTGTGAACTGGACCACGTACTTGGGTAAAGCCAAGGACGTTAGGGAGGCAGCGGGTGAGGATACAAGCTTTGTGAACCTTCTCTTAGGTGTGAGGATGTGGTTCTAAAAAGTCCTCCCTACCTTCTCGTATATCTCCTTAAGGTGGACTCTGTAGTATATGGGTCTCCCGTGGGGGCAGACGTGGGGGTTCTCAAGCCTTATCCACTCCCTCACGAGCCCCTCCATCTCACCTCTGGACAGCTTCCGTCCAGCCTTCACTGAGGACCTGCAGGACCTCTCCTCCTCTCCTGTCCTTTCATAACTTATTCTCTCAGCTAAGAGGTGCTGGTCAAAGAAGTAGAGATAGTCTCCTATGCGTGCAACTATGAAGGTGTCCATGAGCTGGCCTACTATCTCCGGTTCGGGAGAGTATCTACGGACCTCTTGAGCTAACGCGTCCTCCGGACTCAACGTCGGCTTCAGACCCAGGGCTTCCCTTATCGCACCCAGGACTGCCCTCTCCTTCAGGAACTTCACCTCCCTCTTTTTTGGATGGACGTTGAAGTCAGCCATAAAGGGAGGGAGGTCTAAGAACACGGCTGCCAAGGTCTTGTAACCAAGAACCTTCCTGAGGAACTCCTTCAGAGACCTGCTTCCCACCGGCCTGCCGTTCACAAAGGCGTATATTCTCCCCCTGCTTACGTTCCTCACTATAAAGGCCCTTACCCTGATCTCCCCTCTCTCCCAGAGGATCTCCTCCGGCCTCAGGCCGGTCAGGTACGTGAACCTATCCTTAAAACTGCTTTTGGGAAGACTGAGGACCTCTCTTCCGTTTGAGAACAGACTGAAGGAGACGTCAGGCCTTGCGAGGGCATACTCCTTGACCACCTCCGTGACCCTGTTCCTCTCAGTATCCTCCCTCTTCAGGAACTTTCTTCTGGCCGGGAGGTTAAAGAAGAGGTCAGCAACCTGGACCTCGGTCCCAACGGGCATACCGACTTTCTCCTTGGACACCAGCCTACCTGCCTCCACGTAGACGGACCAGCCCTCCATCTCCTGAAAGTATCTTGACCTTATCCTCAGCCTGCTAACGGAAGCTATTGAGTGTAATGCTTCTCCTCTGAAGCCGTAAGTCTCAACGCTGAGGAGGTCCTTCTCTGTCTCTATCTTGCTTGTTGCTCCCTCAAGGAATACCTTGTCTATGTCCTCAGGGTGTATGCCGGTTCCGTTGTCTTTTACAGATATAAACCTCTTCCCTCCTTTGGATATCTCCACCTCTATTCGGGTCGCCTTAGCGTCAAGGGAGTTCTCCAAAAGCTCCTTTACCACATCCGCGGGGGACTCTATCACCTCCCCAGCGGCTATCCTACTCCTTACCTCGGGAGGAAGTATCCTTACGAACATAACACACCTTTAAAACCTATCAAACATAAGCCCAGCGGAAACAGAAAAAAGAAACCAGGATAGTGTATAGTATGCGACAAGACCTTTCGGGAGGAAACTGAGCAGGGCGCTTATTGTGGGAACGCATATACCTGAGGATGCGAGCATGAAGGTTAGGGCCTTACCTTCTGAGAGTCCCAGATCGTGCAGGGATCTAGCTATCGGCACCTCCTCTCCTGAGCATACATATATGGGAACAGAAATGAGGGCTATAAGTACATAGGAAAGCTCGCTTTCGGAAAACTTCACCATCACACCCTCCGGGACGAGGACCTTCAAAAGGGAAGCTATAACCAGACCCAGCAGTATATACTTTCCAGTATTTATAAACAGGTTTTTGAAGTTCAATATAAACTCGTTCACACTCCTCCTGCCATAACCACGTCCTTCTTGGAGCAGAGGTAGAGAAACCCTTTTTTGAAATATGAAACCAGAACTATAAGCTAAAAAAAAGGAAAATATCAGGGTAAAAAGCACCCTAGTTACGGTAAGCTCAAGACCAAACATACCAAAAGTGAGCAGAATAGTTATAGGTGATAGAACGGGAGCGGTTATAAGAAAGGCTAAAACGGGTGCATAGTTCTTCTGAGAGAAACTGTCTATAGTTTTGGCCAAAGGTATCATTGAACAGGAACAGACAGGTATAATGGCACCCGCAAAAGCGGTTATAAAAGGCGAGTAAGGTTTTGACACGGTAGCTCTTGAAAAGATCCCTCGGGCATAAGTTTGCAAGCCCGCACCTGCTGCCGAGGCTACAAGGAAAAAGGGAAGGAGTTCAAGCAAATAACCCAAGAAGGTGTTTAAAAACTGGAAAAGCATCTACGTTCCTACTTCCTTAAGGATAGCTTCAGGTATCTCAAAGTTCGCTATAACCTGCTGGACGTCGTCAAGGTCATCAAGGGCGTCTATCAACCTGAGAACCTTCTTTGCGGTCTCCGGGTCATCCACCGATACGGTGGATATAGGTATCCAGGTTATCTGGGCCTTTTCAACGGGGACCCCGAGCTTCTCAAGCTTATCCTTAACCTCGTACAGGTCTTCGGGAGCTGTGTAGACCTGATGGATCTCAGGACCGGACTGGACGTCCTCCGCTCCGGCTTCTATCGCCTTTTCAAGGAGTTCCTCTTCGGAGATCTCATTAGCGGGGACCTCTATATAGCCTTTCCTCTGGAATAGGTAGGAAACGCATCCCGAGGACCCTAAACTCCCCCCAAACTTGGAAAAGGTATGTCTTATCTCGGATGTGGTCCTGTTTCTGTTGTCCGTTGTGGCCATTACCATTACCGCCACGCCACCTGGTGCGTAGCCCTCGTATACGACCTCCTCAAAGGCTTCACCTTCTATCTCCCCGGAGCCCTTCTTTATCGCCCTCTCTATGGTCTCCCAGGGCATGTTGGCCCTCTTGGCCTGCTCTATGGCTGTCCTGAGCCTCGGGTTGAACTCCGGGTTCGGCCCTCCGAGTCTAGTGGCAACGGTTATCTCCCTTATCAGCTTTGAGAACAGTTTTCCTCTCTGGGCGTCTATCTTTGCCTTCTTATGCTTGATCTGAGCCCAGTGGCTGTGCCCTGCCATCTCCTGACCTCCTGAGATAAATAATTTAGTTAAAATTATCCACCCATGGAGGAGAGCCTACTCCAGGAATACAACCGCTACCTGACACTTAAGGGAGGCGAACTTTGCCTTGAAGGTGTACCTTTAAAAGATCTGGCCAGAGAGTTCGGAACGCCCTTATACGTTTACAGTGCTTCCTACATCAGGGACAGGGTAAGAGCCTACAGAGATGCCTTTCCAGGTGCGATCGTCTGCTATGCGGTAAAAGCCAATTTCAACCCTGAGATCATAAGGGTGGCGGGAGAGGAAGGAGCTGGAGCGGACGTGGTCTCAGGTGGAGAGATCGTATGTGCCCTCAAAGGAGGTATAGAACCACGAAGGATAGTCTACGCTGGAGTTGGAAAGACGGTTGAGGAGCTTGAGCTTGCCATCTCTCATGAGATCCTCATGTTCAACGTAGAGTCAGAAGAGGAGCTTTATGTCCTGAACGAGATAGCGGGAAGACTCGGAAAGAGGGTAAGGGTGGCCATAAGGGTGAACCCAGACGTGGACCCGAAGACCCACCCCTATATAGCTACAGGTCTTAAAAAGAGCAAGTTCGGTGTTGACATAGAGAGGGCTCCACAGCAGTTCAGGAAGGCGAAGGAGCTTAAAAATCTTGAGGTTGTAGGGATACATTGCCACATAGGTTCCCAGATACTTGACGTATCCCCATACGGGGAAGCTGTTGATAAAATAGTGAGCCTGTACAGGGAACTTCTGGGGGAAGGGTTCGGGATAAGGTTCATAGACATAGGCGGTGGTCTTGGTATCAAATATAGACCCGAAGATAAGGAACCCGCACCCGAGGACCTGGCGAAAGTAGTTAGACCTCACCTTGAAGGTGTGGAGGCGACGGTGATCTTAGAGCCCGGAAGGTC
>JAJRQX010000194.1 GCA_024280065.1 Aquificota bacterium | reverse complement strand
GTCCACCTCCTATCTGTAGCTCACAATTCCTTGAGGGAGAGAAAGGTGGTAGAGAGGCAGGTCAAAGGAGCCCTTGAATTCTGGGAAGGGAAGGGTATGCCTAAACCTGAAACTTACAGACAGTATGTTAGCTCCCTTTCGGTTGGGACGAGCGTTACCATGTGGCTTGAGGACGATCTCGGAAACGTTATGGGTGCGGACTCTCTCGGGAAGAAAGGAAAGCCCGCGGAGGTTGTGGGGGAGGAGTGTGCGAGCAAACTTTACGAAGACTGGTCCTCAGGAGCCAACGTAGATAGACACCTTGCGGACCACCTCATCATCTGGCTCGCCCTTGTGGGGGGCAGGATGAAGGTCCCCGAGTTCACAGGCCACCTGATGACAGGAATATGGGTATGCGAAAGGTTCTTAGGAGAAGGTCTCTTCAAGGTGGACAGTAAGACTAAGGTCGTGGAGGCTGTGGTATAATGGTCTATCCATGGAAATCATAGAGGTCCCCATAGAGGAGGAGGTCAAGCAGTCCTACATAGACTACGCTATGTCCGTCATAGTGGGGAGGGCTATCCCTGACGTCCGTGACGGCCTTAAGCCGGTCCAGAGGAGGATCCTATATGCCATGTATGAGATGGGTCTTACCCCGGATAAACCTTTCAAGAAGAGTGCGAGGGTGGTGGGAGAGGTCCTTGGCAAATACCACCCCCACGGCGATCAGGCGGTTTACGATGCCCTGGTGAGAATGGCTCAGGACTTTTCCATGAGGTATCCCCTGATAATAGGTCAGGGAAACTTCGGCTCCGTGGACGGTGACCCGCCGGCTCAAATGCGTTACACAGAAGCCAAACTTTCCAGGATAGCCGTGGAGATGCTTGAGGATATAGACAAAGAAACCGTTGACTTTATACCCAACTTTGATGATACCTTGACGGAACCCACCGTCCTCCCATCCAGATTCCCCAACCTTATATGTAACGGGACAGCAGGGATAGCGGTTGGGCTTGCGACTTCTATCCCTCCTCACAACCTCCGTGAGGTAGGTAAGGCTCTGATTGAGCTTGCTAAGAATCCAGACATGACTACGGAGGAGATACTCAAAATCATAAAAGGTCCAGACTTCCCGACGGGAGGTGTGGTGGAGAACGTGAAGGACCTTAAGGAAATATACGAGACGGGAAGAGGAACAATTCAGGTCAAAGCTAAAGCCCACGTGGAAAAGGTCCAGGGAGGGAGAGAACAGATAGTCATAACAGAGATACCCTTCCAGGTGAACAAGTCCGAACTGATAAGGAAGATAGCGGACCAGGTGAGGAACGGGAGGATAAAGGAGATATCGGACATAAGGGACGAGTCCGACAAGGAGGGTATAAGGATAGTTATAGAGCTGAAGAGAGAGGCCAAAGGTGAGAAGGTCTTAAACAAGCTCTTCAAATACACCCAGCTTAAGAAGGGCTTTCCTGTTAACCTGGTCGTCCTCATAGACGGAGAACCCAAGCTCGTAGGGATAAAGGAGCTCCTCAGGGAGTTCATAAAGCACAGGCTAAAAGTTATCCTCAGGAGAACCAGGTTCTTCCTGAAGAGAGCCGAAGACCGCCTCCACGTGGTTGAGGGGCTCCTGAAGGCCCTTGAAAGCTTAGACGAGGTTATAGAGGGGATAAGAAGGTCAAGGGACGTGGTTTCCGCCAAGGAGTTTCTTATGAACAGGTTTGGACTCTCCGAGAGGCAGGCCCAGGCGGTCCTTGACCTACGCCTCCAGAGGCTCACCTCCCTGGAGAGGGAGAAGCTGAGGAAGGAAGAGGAAGATCTGAGGAAGAAGATAACCTATTACAAGAAGGTCATAGGGAGCGAGGAGGAGAGGATAAGGATATTCGTAGAGGAAACTGAGGACCTCATAAGGAGATTCGGGGACCCGAGAAGGACCTTCATAGAGGGTCTTGACGGTGAGCCTGAAGAAGGGTCCCTGATGGTTGCGGTCCTTGAGAACGGAAAGGTTATGCCCTTAGAGGAGAAACCAGAGGGGGGGTCGCCCGTTGTGAACATCCTTGACGTTCCCTTCACGGAAGGGCTCTTCCTGGTCTCAAACAGGGGTAGAGTTTACTGGATAGCCGGTTCTCAGGCCCTCAGAGGTTCAAGGATATCCTTCAAGGACCCTGACGAGAGGGTGGTGGGAGCCTTCATAAGGGAAAGGTTTGCGGACAGGCTCCTTCTGGTTACCAGGAATGGTTACATAAAGAAGATTCCCCTCGTTGAGTTTGAGTACAAGGCTCAGGGAATGAGGATAATAAAGCTTCAGGAAGATGATGAGGTTGCCAGTATAACCCAGGCCCTTGATGAGAGCCATATACTCATGTTCACGGAGAAGGGTAAGGTGGCCAGGTTCAATGTCAGGGAGATACCGCCAGCAACTCCTGGAACCAAGGGATCCCAAGGTATCAAGCTGGAAAAGAGGGACAGGGTAGTGGGGACCAGGATACTGAGAGAGGAGCCCTACCTTCTCGTCATAACGAAGGACGGAAGGGTCAAGGTAATATCCGAGAAGGAGGTACCTCTCAGGAACAGGGGTGTGAAGGGTGTGTCTGTCCTGGCATCCGCAAGGGAGAAGCTGGCTGACCTTGTACCCATGAGGGAGGAGGTGAACCTTCTGATAACCACCTCATCGGGGAGGGCCTTCTATGACAGGGTGAGCGTGAAGGACCTCCTCCTCAGCACGAGGGACAGGCTGACCAAGAGGAGATGGGACCTCGGAGGGGACCAGATACACAAGGTGGTCGTAAAATCAGAGGAGAAGAAGGATGAAGAGGGTAAGGGTGCTGATAAGACCTAAGAAGGGGCTACTGGACCCCCAGGGAAGGGCGGTAAAGGAGATGCTTGAGGAGCAGGGCTTTAAGGTGGGGAACGTCGTTGTTGGGAAGATGGTTGAGCTTGACCTTGAAGATGGAGAGGATGTCAGGTCCCTCGTTGAGAGGTTCATAGTGAACCCACTCATAGAGGACTACGAGATAGAGGAGACCTGATGAGGTTCGCTGTCTGCGTTTTCCCCGGTTCCAACTGCGATTACGATACCTACTACGTCATAAGGGACGTCCTTGAGAAGGATGTAGAGTTCGTGGACCACAGGACGAGGGATCTCTCCAGGTATGACGCTGTGGTTATCCCGGGCGGTTTCTCATATGGAGATTATCTGAGACCCGGAGCCCTAGCATCAAGGACGCCCCTTGCAGAGTCCATAGGCGAGTTTGCGGAAAGGGGCGGGCTAGTCCTCGGTATATGTAACGGCTTCCAGATACTCACCGAGATCGGTCTCCTTCCCGGGGCCCTCCTTACCAACCTCAACATGAGGTTCGTCTGCAGGGAGGTAAGGATAAGGGTTGAGAATAACCAAACGAGGCTCACCAAGAAGCTTGAGAAGGGGGATGTCCTCAGGATACCCGTAGCCCACCACGACGGTAGATACTATGTCCCCGATGACCAGCTTGAGGAGATGGAAAGAAACGGCCAGATAGTCTTCAGATACGTAGACAACCCGAACGGGTCCGTCTCTGACATAGCGGGCGTGATGAACAGGGAGGGTAACGTCTTCGGTATGATGCCTCACCCTGAGAGGGCCTCAGAGGACCTTATGGGGAGCCACGACGGTCTGATGCTGTGGTATTCTCTTATTAGTGATTGACGCGGATACGGTCAAGGAGGCGGTAAGACAGAGAAAGGCAAAGTCCGAGTCCTTCTTAGGTTTTGAATACTTCAGGTTCTCAGACGACTTCAGGGATGTTCCCAGGGGGACCGCCGTATTTCAGGATGCTGTCATCTGGGGTTATCCCCACATAGGGAGGATCTTCGTCTTGGAAAGAGGCCTTAAAGAGCAGTTCAAGGGTCCCTTCTGGGTTGAGGAGAAGGTGGACGGATACAACATCAGGGTCTTCAGGACTGGGGACAGGATAGTAGCCCTCTCAAGGGGAGGATACATCTGTCCTTTCACCCTGGACAGGATAGGCGATTTCATAGACCTCAACTTCTTTGAAGATAACCCCGATCTCGTCCTATGCGTTGAGGTGGCTGGTCCAGAGAACCCCTACATAGAGGAGAGCCCACCCTACATCAAGGAGGACATCATGGTCTTCGTCTTTGACATAATGAAAAAGAACTCAAAGGAATTTTTGCCCCAAGAGGAGAAGCTGAGACTCATAGAGAGGTATTCCCTCCCGAGCGTTGAGGTCTTCGGCCTCTTCACCCACGAGGAGATACCCAAGCTAAAAGATCTCCTCTACAGGCTGAACGAGGAGGGAAGGGAAGGTGTTGTATTCAAGACCAAAGACAGGAGGGCGAAGTATATAACCAGTTACGCCAACCTGAGCGATATAAGGATTACCGCAAAGAACATGCTCCAGCTACCGCCCGAGTATTACACAAACAGGCTCCTCAGACTAGTCCTCTTCATGGAAGAGGAGGGTATTGAGAGGACGGAACACCTTTACGAGGAACTGGGCAGGGCTTTTGTAGATGGCCTCTTTGAGGCCATAGACCAGTTTAAGAGAGAGCATAAAGTTTACAAAACCTTCAGGTGCAGGTTTCACAAAAAGGAAAACGCCATAGCCCTCCTGGAGCTTCTTCAGAGAACATCAAGACACATACAGGTTATAGAGAGGGGTCTTGAAGAGGAGAATGGGATGTGGGTCCTGACCTTTGATAAGGTCTTCCTTAACATGACAGGGCTTCTGGGACACCTACTCGGCGGTGGACTTGTGTTTGATTAAGCTCTCCAAGATACCTTTGAAGTTCCTCGCGTCTATTATCTTTATCCCCACCTTGTCCGCCCACTTCCTGAGACCTTCATCCCCGGTTACCACGGTCCCGTCAAGCTCGTAGGCCAGGAGGAGAACGTCCACGTCCTCCTTGCTGTCTATTATTCCCTGCCTTAACGCTTCCCTGTACTTCTCCCTCAGTCTGCTTATCAGCCTACCCACGTTCTCCTCGTTCACCTTCCCAGCCTCTTTTGTGTGCTCCTCCGCTATCCTTAAACCCTTGTTTATCCTGTGCCTCACCTCCTCTATAAGCTCATATAGGACCTCGCTCGGTATCATTATGGAGTACTTCCTCGGGGACCTTATCTTAACCACCATCTCAAACTCGGGAGCCAGGGGGCCGAGGTCAATCATCTTGAGCATCTCCTCGTAGACGGAAGTGGGCATGTAGAAGCCTGCCCCGGAGTGGAGGGCGAGGTGAAGGAAGTTCTCTATAGCC
>JAJRQX010000014.1 GCA_024280065.1 Aquificota bacterium | reverse complement strand
TACGGTAAGATCTCGGGAGCGGTCGGGACCTATTCCAACGTTCCGCCTGAGGTGGAGAGGATAGCACTTGGATACTTGGGCCTCAAACCGGAACCTGTCTCAACCCAGATAGTCCATAGGGACAGGCACGCCGAATTCCTCTTTGCCCTGGCCGTAACCGCTTCTTCTCTTGAGAAGTTCGCCACGGAAATAAGACACCTCCAGAGAACCGAAGTCCTTGAAGTTTCCGAACCCTTCACCGAAGGGCAGAGGGGGTCCTCCGCCATGCCCCACAAGAGGAACCCAGTTCACGCGGAGAGGATATGCGGTCTCGCGAGGGTTATAAGGGCAAACCTCATACCGGCCCTTGAAAACATACCCCTCTGGCATGAGAGGGACATATCTCACTCCTCCGCGGAGAGGGTGATCCTCCCGGACTCAACTATAGCCCTTGATTACATACTGAACCTGTTCTTGGACATACTCAGGGGCCTTGAGGTGAACGAGGAGAGGATGAGACGCAATATGGACCTGTCAAAGAACCTGTATTTTTCCTCAAAGGTCCTCGTCGCACTCACCGAAAAGGGTATGGACAGGGACAAAGCCTACGACCTTGTCCAGAGGTGTGCGATGGAAAGCTGGAGGGAGGGTAGGGACTTTAAGGAGGTCCTGCTGCAGGATCCTGAGGTGACCGAACTCCTGTCAAAGGAGGAAGTTGAGCTGATCTTCAACCCCTGGGAGTTCGTCAGGCACAGGGACTACATATTCAGGCGTGTCTTCGGCTAGGTGACCAGCTCGTCCAACCTGTCCCTCAAGGCTTTGTAGGCAGTCTGCCTTATCAACTCCTTGATGTCCATCTCTTCAAGGATCTGGTCTATCTTGGCCTTAATTGCTTCTGAGACAACCGTCCTTATGTCCTCCATCTTCTCCTCAAGGGCTTTGGACAGGGCTTCCTTAACCCTTTCCTCAGACAGGGACCTGGCTACAGCCTCCCTAACTAACTCCTCTATGTTCTGGGGCGGTTTCACAGCCTCCACCTCCCCTCTTTTTTCTTGAGCGTAAGTTTCCCTCTCTTCCATAACCCTCTCAAGGGCCTGTAAGGCCGGAGCTTCTTCTTCCTCCTGAACCTGCTCTATCTCTATCTCTGGTATTTCCTGAGGTATTTCCTTCTCAATGATCTCCTCAACCTTCTCCTCTGCAGCTTCTTCCTCAACTTCCTCCTGAGAGGACACCTCCTCCGTAACGGGCTCTTCCGCAACAGCCCCGGCTTCGGCGAAGGCTCTGAAGATGAGGTCCTTTATCTGGGAGGGGTCCGCGTCCCTTGACACCGGATACTTCTTCTCTAAGGGAACATTGTCAACGTTTATCGGGAAGAGGTCATCAACCAGGATAACGTAAGGCTTGCCCGCCATCACATCATCCTTTGACATGTCCGTAAGGCCCTTCTCCGCTATTATCCCGGATATGGCGTCAAACACCACGACGGATGCGTCCTTTCCCTGGTCTAGGGCCTGACGGACCGTTTTAACGCTGACCACCTCAAGGTCCGAACCCACAGCGTTCCTTATCGTGTCTATGAGCGTCTGGTCAAAGGAAACCACCAGGACTTTTCCTTTCCCGGGAGGAGGTGGTGCTTCCTCCGTGACCTTCTCCTCTTGAGCCTGGGCCTCCCGAGGAGTCTCCTCTGCTACCTTCTCCTCTTCCGCAGCAGGCTCCTCTACCACGGCCTGTTCCTCAACGGCGACTTCTTCCGCAGGTTCCTCAAAGATCTTCTGGGCAACAACCTTGGGGTCCTCGTCCCTTGAAAGGAGCATCTTCTTCGGTGCTATTATGTTGTTCGGGTCAACGGGAAACAGCTCATCGTAGAGGATAAGGTACTTGGAGTTGCTGAACTTCTTGGTGTAAAGGGTGTTTATGTCCTCCTCCGATATGGCACCTGATATGGCGTCGTAGATAACCACGTCCATGTCCGAGGGGATCATCTTTATGGCTTCCTCACTGTTCTTGGCGGTGAATACCTCATGATCCGAGAGGGCGTTCTTCAAACTGTCTGTAAGTGTCCTGTCAAAAGACACTATAAGCACCCTCATCTCTCCTCACCTCACCTCTTTACTTTCTGCCTGAATATTATGCTGTCAACTATCCTCTTTAGCTCATCAACGCTCTCCTCAGGGATGACTCTGAGGGTGGCCAGGGTTAGCCTGAGGGCCTTAAGCTTGTTTATGAGCTCCTCCGTGAGGGTGACCCTCTGGGGGACCTGAAGCTCCCTCAGAGTGAAGTAGAAGATCGTTATATACAGCAGGAAGCTGGCTACCAGGAGACCCGTGTAGAATGGGTTTTGGCTCACGAACAGTATGTAGTCCACCGGATCAACCTTCTTGATATACATATACAGGTTTCCTCCCTCAGTCCGGATATCCATCTTGAAGAACTTACCCCTGTCCCCGGGATTTCTGACGTTTGCGGAGACTATCTTGTTCCCATGCTTGTCCGAGAATATGAATACGGACGTATAGGGATGGGGAAGCTTTATGTTGTTCTCACCCTTGTCTACCCTGTCTAAGAAGTAGGTTACGTTCCTGAGAACCTTGGTGTCCCTGTGGTACAGGTAGTCGGTGAAGGATATGTACAGGGAAGACAGGACGAAACCAAGAAGAAAGAGCCACAGGAAGAATATGAAAGCCCTTTTCATCTCAGTTTCCCCCCACCGTTATGTCTCTCACGAGCAGGGAGGGAGACCCTACTCCTCCGAAAAACTTAAGGTCGTCTCCTACCGCTACTATTTTACTCCACAGGTCCAGTATGTTTCCAGCGACCGTTATACCCCTGACAGCGTGGACGGGTTTCCCCCTCCTGTAGACCACGCCGGAGGCACCGAGGGAGAACTCACCCGATACAGGGTCCACTGTGTGGAGTCCCATAACGTCAAGGATAAGCAGGACTTCTTCTTCCGAGGCCAGGAGGTCTTCAAATGGGACGTCGCCTTTCTCTATGAAGAGGTTCGTTGTATCGGAGACTGGCTGATCCCTGAAGCTTCTCCTGCCCGAATTTCCGGTCGGCTCCTCTCCGGTTCTTGAGGCCGTGTAGAGGCTGTGC
>JAJRQX010000193.1 GCA_024280065.1 Aquificota bacterium | reverse complement strand
TCCCGATACAAGGACGGATCCGTCGTCGGAAAATCTGAGTGAGGTAATAAAACCCCTGTGGCCTGTGAAAACTCCTACGAGCCTCCAGTCTGAAGTGCTCCATAGTTTGACCTGTCTATCGTATCCACCACTGGCCACGAAGGTCCCGTCCGGTGAGTAGTCAAGGGCGTAAACACTCCCATCATGGGCTTTGAACCTGTAAAGGAGCTTGCCGTCCCTGACTCTCCAGACTATTATTCTCTGGTCGTTTCCTGCGGAGACCAGTATACTACCCTTGGGCGAAAAAGCAACCGCGTATACGTAATCGGTATGACCTTCAAGAACCTTCACAGTTCCTTTATCAAGGTCCCATATGCGGACGGTATTGTCCTTTGAGGCGGAGGCGAGAAGGTTTCCTCTGGGTGAGAAAGTCAGGGCAAATATCCAGCCTGAATGACCCGTTAGTTTCCTTATCATCTTCCAGCTTACCGCATCCCAGATTATGATCTCCCATAGGTCGTCCGCGGAAGCCATCAATCTCCCGTACTTGGAAAAGGTAAGGGTCCTGACAAACTCCTGATGACCCCTCAGTATCTTGAAGAGCTTCCCTTGGGGCAGTCTCCATATCCTTATTATCCCGTCGTCTCCCGAGGATACTATGAAGCCCCTCCTGTTTATAGCAACCGAGAGAACCTTCCCCATGTGGCTTTTTATCCTAAGTATCTGCTTCATGTTTTTTATGTTCCAGACCCTTATAAAACCATCATCACCCGCAGTTACGAGGAGGTTACCCTCTACATCTATGGCTCTAACCGCTCCCTCATGGGCCTTTATGACTGTTTGGGAAAGGGATATCCCTGTGACGATGAGCATCACCGTTATGAGAGCTAACATCCTTGCCCCCTCCTAACTATAAATTATCGGATAAGCCATAAATTAGTAAAATATGAGAGCCATGGGAGAAAGAATAAGGGTTCTCATAGATGGAAGGGAGTTTGAGATTAAGAAAGGAACACCTCTCGGAGAGATCCTCAAGCTGGCGGGTGTTGACGGAGCAATAGGAGGTAAGGTGGGAAATAGGATCCTTGACCTCCAGACGCCCCTCTTTGAAGGAGGTGAGCTGAAACCCATCTTCAAGGGAGACCCAGAAAGCCTTGAGATCATGAGGCACTCCTTGGCCCACATAATGGCCCAAGCCCTGAAGGAGCTTTACGGAACGGAGAGGGTTCATCTTGGCGTTGGTCCCACGACCGAGGAGGGTTTCTACTACGACGTTGAGGTGGAAGGCCACACCATAACGGAGGAAGACTTACCCAAGATAGAGGAGAAGATGAGGGAGATAATAAGGAGGGACTATCCGATACTCAGGAAAGAGCTCAGCAGGGAGGAGGCTATAAGACTCTTTGAAGACCTTAAGGAAAGATACAAGATAGACATCATAAACAGGATACCCCCCGATGAGGTCATATCCGTTTACCAGCAGGGTGACTTCGTGGATCTCTGCAAGGGTCCGCACCTGCCTTCAACGGGTGAGGCGGGAGCTTTTAAGCTTATGTCCGTGTCAGGTGCCTACTGGCTGGGAAGGTCGGATCAACCTCAGCTCACAAGGATATACGGTATAGCCTTCTGGAACGAAAAGGACCTTGAGGAACGTCTTAAGTTCTACGAGGAGGCCAAGAAGAGAGACCACAGAAGGTTAGGAAGGGAGCTTGAGTTCTTCCTCATAGATGAGGAGGTGGGTCCGGGCCTCGTTATATGGCTCCCGAGAGGAGCGGTTTACAGGAGGGTTCTTGAGGACTACTGGAAGGAGGAACATCTAAGGAGGGGCTATCATCTGGTTTACACACCACATGTGGGAAGGTCAAGACTATGGGAGAGGAGCGGACACCTTGAGTATTACAGAGAGAACATGTTCCCGGAGATGGAGATGGAGGGAGAGGGCTACTTTGTAAAGCCCATGAACTGTCCCTTTCACATAGCCATATACAAGAGCAAGGTCAGGAGCTATAAAGAGCTTCCCTTAAAGCTTGCTGAACTTGGAACAGTTTACAGATACGAGATGTCCGGGGTTCTGCACGGGCTCCTGAGGGTCAGGGGTTTTACCCAGGACGACGCCCATATAATCTGTACTCCAGACCAGGTTGATGATGTCATAAGGGAAACCCTTGACCTTGCTCTCTCCATGCTCAAAGACTTCGGTTTTGAGGACTTCAGGATATACCTCTCTACAAAGCCTGAGTACGCCACAGGAACGGACGAGCAGTGGGAGAGGGCTCAGAACGCCCTCAGGAAGGCCATAGAGGAACTCGGGCACGATTACGAGGTGGACGAAGGGGGAGGAGCGTTTTACGGCCCCAAGATAGATGTGAAGATAAAGGACGCCCTCGGGAGGTTCTGGCAGTGCTCCACCATACAGTTTGACTTCAACCTCCCCGAAAGGTTTGACATGACTTATGTGGGTCCCGACAACAGAAAGCACAGACCCTACATGATCCACAGAGCGATCCTGGGCTCCATAGAGAGGTTCACGGGGATACTCCTTGAGCACTACGGAGGTCTCCTGCCCTTATGGCTCTCACCCACACAGGTAAGGGTACTACCCATAGCGGACAGACACGTGGAGTACGCCAAAAGAGTTTTCTCTGAGCTTGAAAGAGCAGGTTTCAGAGTTGAGCTGGACGACAGGGAAGAGAGGCTCGGAGCCAAGATAAGGGACGCGGAGCTCATGAAGATTCCCTACGTGGTGGTTTTGGGCGACAAGGAGGTGGAGACCGGGACTGTATCCGTGAGAGGAAAGAGGGAAGGGAATTTAGGTTCAATG
This sequence comes from Aquificota bacterium, assembly GCA_024280065.1. Classification (GTDB taxonomy): domain Bacteria; phylum Aquificota; class Aquificia; order Aquificales; family Aquificaceae; genus Hydrogenivirga. Next base: position 526 of record JAJRQX010000193.1, on the reverse strand, counting down.
AGCCTTGAGGAGTTCATAGATATGCTGAGGAGAAAGGTAGAGTCAAGGGAGTGATGGGATGTCCCACAACCTACATCGGGAAATACCTCATAAAGCCCTTCTGTCCTGTAGCCAAACCTATCTTCAGAAGGCTCTTCCGGGTAAGCGTTCAAGGACTTGAGAACCTGCCTGAGGAGGGGGGACTGATAGTAGCATCAAACCACAGGAGCCACCTGGACCCCCCCGTTTTAAACTCCGTGTTTCCGGAACCTCTCTTTTTTGTGGCCAAGGAGGAGCTCTTCAGACCACCCTTAGGACCGATCCTGAAACACATGAGGGCTATACCCATAAAGAGAGGTTCGGGAGATTTATATGTGCTGGAGAAGGTCCGGGAGCTACTTGAGGCGGGATGTAACGTTTGCATATTCCCCGAGGGAACGAGGGCTATGCCCGGAGAGTTCCTTAGACCTAAAACCGGTGTAGGTCTCCTTGCGGTGAGGACGGGTTCTCCAGTTCTACCTGTTTACATAGACGGGACAGACAGGGT
>JAJRQX010000192.1 GCA_024280065.1 Aquificota bacterium | reverse complement strand
GGTCTACCCAGCCGCGGAGCTTCCCCTCGTGGCCAAGGGGAGAGGAGCAAGGCTGATAGAGATAAACCCGGAAGAGACACCTATCACCCCCTACGCGGACCTGTCCATCAGAAAGGGAGCCTCGGAGGGTCTCAGGAAGGTCATTGAGGAGATATGAGGATCTTCTCCGTTGGACACAGCTCAAGGAGCATGGAGGAGTTCATCAGGGTCTTGAAGGCCTACGACATAGAACTCCTCGTGGATGTGAGAAGCGTTCCTTACAGCTCCAGGTTTTCCCATTTTTCAAGGGAGAACTTAGAGAGCGCTCTTAAGGGTAGAGGTATAGAATACATACACCTTCCCGAACTCGGGGGTTTCAAGGAGGGCGGCTACAGGAGGTTTATGGAGACGGAAAGGTTCAAGAAGGGGATAGGAAGACTCCTCAAGCTTGCCAAGAGAAGCCGAACAGCCTTCATGTGTGCGGAGAGGGACTGGAGGAACTGCCACAGGAGGTTCATAGCGAGCCGTCTTACCGAGATGGGTCTTGAGGTAATCCACATAGTGGACGAGGTGAGGAGTGAGGTTCACCCTAAGAGCCTATACTATATAAGTGATGAAAGTGGAGGTTAAGCTAGGTTTTTTCGTTCTTGGAACAGCCCTCGCCTTCGCCTTCCTGATAGTCACCTTCGGTGAGATACCTCTGTTCAGGCCCAAGACGAAGACCTACTACGCCTATTTTGACGACGTGGGGGGGCTCTCCATAGGGGCTGAGGTCAGGGTTGCGGGCATAAGGGCGGGCACGGTCAGGGACCTTATTCTGGAGGAGGGAAGGGTCAAGGTGGTCTTTGATGTGGATGAAAGGGTGAAGATTTACAAAGATGCGAGGGCATACATAGGAACCCTCGGTCTCATGGGAGACAGATACTTGGGCGTTGTTCCCGGGACTCCCGTCTCCGGAGAGCTGGCCGAGGATGAAGAGGTAAAGGCCACAGAGAAGATTGCGGACACGGACAGGCTCGTCAGAGAACTTACAAAGACCGCCGAAAGCTTCAGGGAGGTTGCGGAGAGCTTGAAGGATGTTCTTGAGGAAAACAGGGAGGACCTCAGGGAAGCTCTCAACAACCTGAGGGAGCTGACAGAGATCCTCAGGGAGATAACGGAGGAGAACAGGGAGAACCTTAAAAAGCTCATAGACCAGATGGCCAGTCTGACCGAAAACTTGAACAGAACCCTCCCTGAGGCGGTCGCCTCTATAGACAGGCTGGCGGACCGGCTCTCCCAGATAGCGGGTGAGAACAGGGAGGACATAAGGAGGCTGGTAGCTAACCTGAGGTCTGTCTCTGAAGACCTGAGGGAGGACCTGCCCGTCCTTGTAAGGAACTTGAACGAGCTTTCGGGTAACCTTACACAAATACTTAAAGAGAACAGGGAAGATATAAGGGCCTCTGTTAGGAACCTGGCGGAGATAACCGAGAGGCTTGACAAGATCCTTGCCAAGATAGAGAGCGGGGAGGGGACCATAGGAAAGCTTGTCCACGACGAGGAACTCTACGAGAGCGTAACCAAGGGAGCGAAGCTCTTCGGTGAGGCTGGGGAGGTGATAACGGAAACGGAGGTCTACCTTGGCTTCGGTGGGGAGGTTTACAGCGGTGGAGATTCAAAGGGATACGTATCCCTCAGGATACAGCCCGAGAGGAGGACATACTACCTTCTTGAGGTAGTGGGGGACTCAAGGGGAAGGGTTTACACGGAACAGCTAATAGACGGTCAAGAGATAGTCAAAAAGGAGTTCAGGCCAGAGTTCACCCTGCAGATAGCCAAGAACTTCTTTATGTGGGGCTACAGATACCTCACCATAAGGGCTGGCCTGAAGGAATCTACAGGAGGTGTGGGTTTTGACTTCATCCCTTCAAGGAGAATAAAGCTGTACACCGACATCTGGGACGTAGGTAGGAAGGACAGGCCCGGCGAGGAAAACCTGAAACCCCTTCTTCAGATAGGGTTACAGCTCAAGTTAAGGGGTCCCTTCTACACCAGATTCGGTGGGGATGACCTCCTGAACGACAGGCTCAGGGGCGTATTTTTCGGGGCGGGCCTTGAGTTCTCAGAGGACCACCTCAAGTATCTCCTGGGGGGATTAGGTTTACCCTTCATCTCCCCGTGAAATTTTATATTTATTTAATAGGGTAGCTATGTTTGGAGACCAGATACGGAACCTATACAGGGTAAACCTCAACCTAAGGTCTGGTGAGTCCCTGCTTGTTTTCACGGACGATGAGAAAGATTACTTAGTCAGCCTTATAGACGAGTTCGTTCAAGTGGGCGGGGAGTTTACGAAAGATGTGAGAAGCTTGGTTTATAAATCCCTCAAGGTCCACGGGACCGAGCCACCAGAGGAACTCTGGAGGTTAACTTTCGGAGATGAGGCTGTGGACGAGCTTAAACACTCTGGTCTCCTTGAGAGGGTTCTAAACAAGGACAGCTATCCGGAGGAGGAGGTTGTCCGCATCCTTAAGGGGAAGGCGAGGAACGTTCCCGACGTAGTGGTAGCCTTTCCCTACTTCTCCACGACCCACACCTTCTACAGGAAGGTCCTGACAGACCACTTCGGGGTCAGATACGCCTCCATGCCCCTCTTTGACCCCACCATGTTCCTCACATCAATGAACGTGGACTGGGATTACGTTGCGAGGTTGAGCACGGACATCGCGGACCTGCTTACGGAAGGAGAGTGGGTCCACGTAAGGTCGGAAGACGGAACGGACATGGAGTTTTCAATAAAAGGGAGGAAGGGCATACCGGACACGGGCCTCTTCCACAAACCCGGTGACTTCGGAAACCTACCAGCAGGAGAGGCATTCATAGCACCCGTTGAGACGGAGGCTTACGGCAGGCTCGTGATACTGTATGCACCGGACAGACAGCTTGAGAGACCCCTCACCTTCAAGTTCATAGGTGGAGGTGTTGAGGGTATAGAGGGTTTTGAAGATTACAGGAACTTCATTGAGGATATATTCAAGAAGATGCCGGAGGCGAGGTTCATAGCGGAGTTCGGTGTAGGAACCAACCCTAAGGCCTCAAGACCCGACAACCTCCTTGAGGCGGAAAAGATCTTAGGAACGGTCCACATAGCGATAGGTGACAATCATACCTTCGGTGGGGCCAACAGGGTAGGTTTCCACACCGACTACGTTGTCTTTAAACCAACAGTCCTTGTAGGAGGAAGAGGATGGGAAAAAGAGCTGCTTCTGAAAGGAAAACTCCAGAAGATATAAAGCTGGAGTTCATAAGGAAGGTCCATCTCTTTGAGGACTTGGGGGCCGAGGAGCTTAAAGAGGCGGTAAGATACATGACCCTCAAAGATTACGCCAAGAACGACTACCTGTTCTTTGAGGAGGACGCGGAGCCAGGGATATTCATATTGGTTGATGGCCTCGTGAAACTCATAAAGGAGACCCAGGACGGGAAAACCATAATAGTCAGACTCGTATTTCCGGGGGACGTCTTCGGGTGGATAGAATGGGGCAAGAACGCTCCCAAGAACACGTATACCGCCATGGCGGTTCTGAACTCCAGGGTTCTGTACATATCCAACAGGGATTTCATAAACCTCGCCATAAAGTATCCTGCGATAGCCATAAAGATGACCTGCGATGCTACCGCGAACCTCCTCCAGACATATGAGATCCTGAAGAGCATAGCATCCGGAAGGGTTGAGGAGAGGATAGCCAAGGTTATACTTGAGCTGGCGGACAGGATAGGGGTGAAGAAGGACGGAAGTATAGTGATAAGGCTACCCCTAACCAGGCAGGACATAGCGGAGATGACGGGGACGACGGTAGAAACCGCCATAAGGGTCATGAGCAGATGGAAGAAGCAGGGGATAATAAACACGGAGAGGGGTTACATAGAGATAATCAACAGAAGGGAGCTGGAGAAGCTGTTGGTGTAAAATAGAGAGACATGAAGAAACATAAGGTTTTCCTGATCTTACCTGTTCTCCTCTCGCTGGGTATGTCGGAGCCGGGAAGGGTCCCAGACGAGGTGAAGGACCTGTATGTGGTAGTGGTGGACTCAAAGGGTTTTGAGCACAAGCTAAGAGGACTCCTCTGTGAAGGAGACCCGGAGCTGAGGCTCAAGAAGGGGGCCTTAAAGTACAGGATACCTGTGAGGTCCATAGAGAGGGTGGAGGTCCTTGAGGTGGGGAACTCGGTGAGGGTTAAGGTTAAGACCAGGGGTGGAAGGGAGGAGGCCTTTGAGGTGGAGAGGAGGACAAAATGCACTGCAGACTCAGAGGCGGGATCCGTTACCTTCTATATAGATGAGGTCAGGAGCATCCGGATATCAGAAGAGGTGAAGAGATGAGGAGGTTCTTCCTGCCAGTAATAGCCGGTTTCTTCTTCTTCGCTGGCTTCTTCGTGGGTGTCTCCAAGACGGTTTCCAAGGAGGACGAGTACTCCTACCTAAAACTCTTCAGCGACGTTCTGAAGATAGTAAAGGAGAACTACGTTAAAGAACCCAACATAAAGGATCTCATATACGGGGCTATAAGCGGTATGGTCTCCTCCTTAGACCCCTTCTCCGCTTTCTTCCCTCCCGACAAATACAGGGAGTTCATGCAGGAGACTGAAGGAGAGTTCGGAGGCATAGGGATAGAGATAAGCATGGATAAGGGTAGGCCTATAGTGGTCGCTCCCATAGAGGGAACGCCCGCTTACAGAGCGGGTCTGAGGGCGGGGGACGTTATAATAGCGGTTGATGGAGAAGACACCTTCGGCAAGAGCCTACTTGAGATAGTGAGGAAGATAAGGGGGAAACCGGGGACGAAGGTTATCCTGACGATAATGAGGAAGGGTGCGGAGAAGCCCTTTAAAGTAGAGATAACGAGGGCGATCATAAGGATAGAGAGCGTTAAGTGGACCAAGTATGAGGACATAGGCTACGTGAAGATAATCCAGTTCCAGCACAACACAGCCCTTGACTTTAAGAAAGCTGTAAGGGACCTTCTCGCTCAGGGAGTCAAGGGTTTCATTATAGACCTGAGGAACAACCCGGGAGGCCTCCTCTCCGAGGCTGTTAAAGTCTCAGACGTCTTCTTACCCGAAGGAAAGCTGGTCGTTTACACCAAGGGAAGGGGAGGTGAGGAGGACAAATACTACTCAAAGGAACCGCCCCTGGTTCCCGAGGACATGCCCGTGGTGGTACTGATCAACAAGGGGTCTGCCAGTGCATCTGAGATAGTAACGGGAGCCTTGAAGGACCACGGGAGGGCTACCATAGTGGGTGAGAAGAGCTTCGGCAAGGCTTCCGTCCAGAACATAATACCCTTAGAGGACGGATCCGCCCTCAAGCTCACCGTTGCCTACTACTACACACCCAATGGGAACCTCATTCACAAGAAGGGTATAATCCCCGATGTTAAGGTCTCCATGGACGAGGAGACCTGGGAACGGCTGGCCGAGACAATAAGGAGGTTGAGGATAGAGGGTAACGGTCAGAAGGTAATACTGCTACCGGACATAGACGTCCAGCTCAGGAAGGCCATAGAGGTGTTAAACGCCTCCCTTAAGATGAAAGATGCGGCATGATAACCCTCGCTGTTGAAACATCCTGTGATGAAACCGCCCTTGCCATATACGACTCCGAAAAAGGTCCCGTCGGGGACATACTCCTCTCTCAGGCGAAGGTCCACTCACCTTACGGGGGCGTTGTTCCTGAGCTTTCAGCAAGGGAACATACGAGAAACCTCCTCCCTCTTTTAGACAGACTTCTGAAGGACACCGGGTTTGACCTTAAGCGTATAGACTTCGTCTCTTTCACCCTAACACCCGGGCTCATACTGTCCTTAGTTGTTGGGGTCTCTTTCGCAAAGGCTGTTGCATACCTGCTGAGGAAGCCCCTTGTCCCCGTTCACCACCTTGAGGGTCACATATACTCCGTCTTCCTTGAAAGGCCTGTGGACTATCCCTTCGTAGCCCTCGTGGTCTCGGGTGGGCACACGGATCTTTTCCTTGTGGAAGGTTTCGGGAGGTACGTATTCCTCGGTGGCACTCTTGATGACGCCGCTGGGGAGAGCTACGACAAGGTGGCAAGGGTCCTGGGGCTTGCCTATCCAGGTGGTCCGGAGATAGACAGGCTGGCGAAGGAGGGAAAGCCCAGATACAGGCTTCCGAGACCTATGCTTGACGAGGGTTCTCTTAACTTCTCCTTCTCAGGTCTCAAGACCGCGGTTATAAACCTGGTCTCAAGGGAAAAAAACGCGAGGATTGAGGATGTTGCATGCTCCTT
>JAJRQX010000191.1 GCA_024280065.1 Aquificota bacterium | reverse complement strand
TTTATCTCCTCAAAGATCCTTACCTTCTCCTCCCAGGGGACCTCCTTGGTCTTCTCAGATATAGGTATGTTGTATCCGTAAGGGTGTCCGTCCATAGCCTAACCTCCTTAAAGGTTTACCTCTAAACTAACTTAGTCCCTCCAGACCTGGAGAACAAAAAAATTTCTTTATAGGGATATAAAAATATGCTTATAACCATAAGCCCCTTACAGGGTGATGACCGCGTACTCTCCGCTCATCAGCTTGTCTAGGAAGGCCGCACCACCGATTATCCCGTCACAGATCTCCTGGTTCACGTCTTCCTTCTTGTAAACGTCGGTAAGATCCAGGGAGGGGACACAGAGGTATATCTTCACACCAGCTTCCTTCGCCATCTTTATAAAGTCGTAAACGGTCTGGTCCACGCCCGGCCTGACCTTTACCTTCTTGGCGTTGTCCTTCATGAGTAAGAACCCTGCTTCTGAGGTTATCACCATTTCCACCTCGTAGTCCATGGTGGTGGCCGCGGTAGCTAAGAAGAAGGGTGCCCCAGCTTGGGGGTTGATCAGTTCACCCGTAACCGGGTCAGCTCTCTCAAAGAAGGGAACGGTCAGGATGTAAAAGAGGAGCTTTTCATACTCCTGCCCAGCCATCGCCTGCCTCCTTTAAGGTTTTTTAAACAAAGATTATCATCGGCTTCTCAGCCTCAAGGACATACTGTATAAAGGTAGCAGCTCCCGCTGGAGGCTCAAGGCCGTCTATTAGGTCTTCCTGCTTGTAGCCGAAGAACTCCATCGTCATCTGGCACGGGATAAGTTTAACCTCAGCCTCCTTGCAGAGCTCTATAAGCTGGGGAACATCCGCTATACCGTGGTCCTTCATAGTCTTATTCATCATGGCGGTCATGAAGTCGGTCATACCCGGGATCACACCCATTATTTGTGGAGGTCCGGGAAATATAGCCTCCATGAGACCGGCCAGCTGTCCAACCACGGGTGTTTTCTTCAGAGACGGAGGAAAGGACATGGGCATAGCTGGATTTCCAAGGGGAGCGAGCTTGAGCTTCTTCATCTTTTCCTTGTGTATTATGTTCAGACCGTAGAAGGTGAAGAAGATAGCGGTCTCTATACCCAAGGAGGCCGCGGTGGAGGCCAGGATAAGGGGAGGGAGCGCCATATCCAGCGTCCCCTTAGAGGCTATGATAGCGAGCCTTTCAGAAGCCATAACCTGGCCCCTCCTTAACCCTTCTTCCTGATGTAGAAGATGTACTTTCCTCCCTCCTCCACCGTTTCTAGGAGCTCATGCCCGGTCCTCTGGCAGAAGGCGGGTATGTCCGCCTTTGAGCCAGGGTCGGTTGATATAACCTCAAGAACCTGACCGGGCTGGAGCTCCTCAAGGGCCTTCTTGGTCTTCAGAACGGGTAGGGGACAGTTAAGCCCAGAAGTATCAAGGGTCTTATCAGCAGTAACGCTCGCCATACTCCACACCTCCTTGAGGACTGCTCGGTTACTCAGTAATTAGATTATCACAATATTTTTATAAATGGGCCATTACTTTTTATTAATGGGTGAATAACGGCGATTTATAGTTTACAGCCCGCTACTCAAGGTATATGTTTTTTCTAAATGGACAGAAAGGAGGAGATACTGCGTCTTATTGAGGAAGGTTACAGGACCGCGAAGGAGCTCGCCCGCCACTTCAACGTGTCCCTTATGACCATATACAGGGACCTCAGGGAGCTTGAGGAGGAGGGCCTCATAGTAAGGAGGCACGGGAACATAGAGCTCAAGAGGGAGCAGGAGATAAAGGAGAACATATGTGCGGTCTGCGGTAAGGAGATAGACCTGAGACTCGCTTTCATATACATACTCAAGGGTGGTAAGAAGGTCCATGCCTGCTGTGCCCACTGCGGGCTTATAGTGGTCAAGAGCCTTGACAGGGAGAAGGTTGAGGTAGCCCTCACGAGAGACTTCATAACCTGCAACCCCATAAACGCCTTTGGATCCTACTATGTTGTAGGTGGTTCAGCTTCACCATGCTGTTCGCCACCCGCGGTTGCCTTCGCTGATAGGGAAACTGCCGAGAAGTTCGCAAAGGGTTTCGGAGGATACGTGGCGGATTTTGATGAGGCGGTCCTCAGGATGGAGGACCTCATGAAGGGAGGCCAGAGGGTGGATATAACCCTCTGAGCTTGTGCCGATATATAAGAACATGGCCCTTGACTACCAGCCTATGTTTGTTCTGGCCAGCGGTATGCTCCTCCAGGAGAGGAAGCTTGGTGTGATCACGAACAACCTGGCTAACCTTGACACACCTTCCTTCAAGAGAGACCTACTCTTGGTATCCGCTTGGTACACAGACGTGAGTGTGAAGGAGAACACGGAGGACCCGGAGAGCTCCTCAAACAACTTCGTCTACCCCATGGTAGGATCTGTCTTCACGGATCTATCTCAGGGACCTCTCAGGCGGACAGACAATCCCCTAGACTTAGCCATAGAGGGTGAGGGCTTTTTCGGTGTCAGAACGCCTGAAGGTATCAGATACACGAGGAAGGGAACCTTCACCCTTGACAGAGAAGGCTACTTAGTGACGGAGGAAGGTTACATGGTCCTTGACAGGAACGGGGAAGAGATAAGACTTGAGGGGGCTGAGGTGTTTGTGGATCCGGAGGGGAACATATATGTGGAAGGAGAACTGGTGGCCTCTTTGGGAGTCTGGACACTGGAAAATCCCCAGAAGGTAGGCTTTGACCTGTTTACGGGAAACCCGGTTCCGACGGAAGATTTCAGGGTAAGACAGGGGTTTATTGAGATGTCCAACGTGAACGGTATCCTTGAGATGGTAAGGTTAATAGAAACATCCAGGGCCCACGAAGTTTACTCCAGGCTTGTGCAGGCGGTTGATGAGATCCAGGAAAGGGTAAACAGGAGCATACGTTAAAAGAGGGTCCCCTGACCACCTACCCTAAGGACCTTATCTATGTCAGCCAGTATGCTCCTCATCTCAAGATCCATGAGCTTGGCTTTAAGCCTTTCGGTGTCTGGTTGGCCGAGTTTAAGATCTTCCGCCTCAAGACTGAGATCGGCGTCCATCATAGGTCTTACGAGGATGTAGGAGAGCTCAAGTCTTTTTCTGTCCGCGTTTGGGAACATGCTTTTGAACTTCTCCCAGTTTCTCAGTATGCCCTCAACCCCTCCGAACCTCTCTATCACCTTCACGGCGGTCTTGGGGCCTATCCCCTTTACGCCCTCCACATTATCCACCTTGTCACCAACGAGGGCCAGGTAGTCAGGGACTTTTTCGGGGGAGACGCCGAACTTCTCCTTAACCTTCTCCGGTGTGAATACCTCCCAGTTCACCGGGTTCACCACAACTACCCTGTCGCTTACGAGCTGAAGCATATCTTTATCCGGTGTGTATATCTTTACCCTGAAGCCTTCCTCTGAAAACCTCCTTGCAAGCATTGCTATGAGGTCGTCCGCTTCGTAACCGGGCAGCTCAACGATGGGTATACCCATGAGCTTCAGAATTTCCTTTATAACAGGTATCTGGACCTTGAGTGGATCGGGCATTGAGGGCCTTCCTGCCTTGTAATCCTTGAACACCTTTTCCCTCTTTGAGGGTGCAGGTGAGTCAAAAACCACAGCCAGATACTGGGGTCTGTCGGACTTCATTATGAACAGGAGAGCTCTCAGAAAACCGTATACAGCTCCCGTTGGGAAACCTTTGCTCGTAGATAGGGGAGGGAGTGCAAAGTAGCTCCTGTATATGAATGAGGAGGCGTCAAGGAGGTGCAGTGTTTTCATATTATAATTTTCTCAAAATGATCAAAAAGGTTCTCCTCGCTGTGTTCGTTGCACCAGTAGTCCTCACATACCCTGCGGACCCGGAGCTTGTGGAGGAGATCTTCGGCATAGACAAGGAGAAGGTTTTGGTCCTTGAGGTTCTTGCCCTGGCCATATACCTGTTCGTCTCCGAACTGATCAGGGTTGACGTGGTCGGGATACTGATGATGGTTATGCTCCCTCTTCTCGGGCTCGTTGAACCACAGCAGGCTATAAGTGGTCTAAGCAGTAACGCTGTGGTCTCAATAATAGCTGTGATAATCATAGGGGCAGGCCTTGACAGGACAGGTATCATGAATATGATCGCCAGCCAGATAATAAAGCTGGCTGGAAAGTCCGAGTCAAGGATAATAGCACTGATCTCGGGGACGGTGGCCCTTATATCCAGCTTCATGCAGAATATAGGAGCTGCTGCCCTGTTCCTTCCCGCGGTTGTGAGGATATCAAGGAGGCTCCACATACCCGTCTCAAGACTGCTCATGCCTATGGGCTTTTGTGCCATCCTCGGAGGAACGATAACACTGGTGGGATCAAGCCCCCTAATACTTTTGAATGACTTGATAGCGATGTATAACCTAGACCCCTTTCACCTATTTTCAGTAACGCCCATAGGACTCATGTTAGTTGCGGGTGGTATCCTCTACTTCATCCTATTCGGGAGGTTCATACTGCCTAAGAAAAAGGCTGGAGATGAGGAGGGCAAGTTCCTTCCACCCGACCTTGCCCAGACCTACGACAGGATCTGTGGGTTATATGAGCTCCGCGTTCCGGAGACCTTCCGTAGGAGGACCGTTGAAGAGATAGATGCCAGAAGGAGGTATCAGGTAACCATAGTAGCTGTCTACCACAGGAAGACAAGACACAAGAACTTCGCACCCCCCAGGGAGGAGTACATTGAACCCTCCGATGACATAGCGGTTATAGGTTGTCCCGAAACGGTGGAGAAGTTCGCTAAGGAGTTGGGTCTTGTTCTGAAGCCTGACCTGGAAGAGTTCGCGGACGACCTCTCTCCCGTGAACGCGGGCCTGGTTGAGGGTATAGTGACGCCGAGGTCAGAGCTTGTGGGACAGACCTTGAGGAGGGTGAACTTCAGAAAGGTCTATGAGGTGAACCCGGTAGCCCTTGTCAGGAGAGGAGAGGTCATATACGCTGGCTTCTCGGATATGGAGCTTACACCCGGAGATGCACTTCTCCTCTTCGGCAGGTGGGAGAAGTTCCTGGATCTCAAGAGGAGGAATGTTCTCGCATTCTCAACAGAGATAAAGGGTGAGGTGATGAGGCCGGAAAAGGCAAAGCTTGCCCTCTTCTGGTTCGCGGTAGCTCTCATGCTTATCTTGGTGTTCAACGTCAAGCTGTCTATAGCCCTTCTAACCGGAGCTTTAGGAATGATAGTGACCAGGGTCCTCAGCGTGGACGAGGCCTACCAGTCGGTTGACTGGATGACAGTCTTCCTGCTCGCAGGTTTACTCCCCCTGGGTATAGCCTTCAGGGAGACCGGAACTGCGGAGTTCATAGCGAGGAACATAATAGCCGCAACGGGGGAACTGCCGGAGATACTCTTTTACCTGCTGGTGGCCCTCCTCACATCTTTCTTCACCCTTGTAGTCTCAAACGTGGGGGCTACAGTACTCCTCGTTCCACTATCTGTGGACATGGCTATGGAGATAGGGGCGGATCCGAGAATGGCCGCTCTCATAGTAGGGATATCGGCATCAAACACCTTCATCATACCCACCCACCAGGTGAACGCCCTCATAATGAGACCCGGAGGTTACAGGACCATAGATTACATAAGAGCGGGGGGCGGTATGACCATTCTGTTCATAGTCATCCTTATGGTAGGTGTTTACCTATTCTACTAACTCCACACCGATGACCTTCTCCCCTAACCTGACCACCTCCTGAACCAGTCTCTCAATACCCCAGCCCCTCTCAGCGGATATGAGAACCGCCCTCCCGTCAAGGAAGGCTGGGTGCGGGAGGTGTTCAAGCTCTTCCTCCCTGTCCACGAGACGGTCCGCCTTGTTGAGGGCGTATATAACGGGCTTATCGTCCGCGGAGAGTTCTCTGAGGACCTCCCTGACCGCCCGTATGTGATCCAGCCACCTGGCGTCCGATATGTCAACCACGTGTATGAGCAGGTCTGCCTCTGTGACTTCCTCCAGAGTCGCTTTAAAGGACTCTATAAGCTCTGTGGGAAGCTTCCTTATAAAACCCACCGTGTCCGTAAAGAGGACCTTCATACCGAAGGGTAGGTGTTTCACAGAAGTTTTTGTGTCAAGGGTCGCGAAGAGCATGTCCGCGACGAAGGTCTCTCTGCCCGTGAGAGCTTTGAGGAGCGTGGACTTGCCCGCGTTGGTGTAGCCCACTATCACGACCTTCAGTATAGCTTCTCCGGTCTCTGACCTCTCCCTCCTCTTCCTCTGGAGCCTCCTCCTCTTTCTTATCTCCTCAAGCTCTTGTTTTATCTGGTATATCCTCCTCTTTATAACCCTCCTCCTTATCTCCGCCTCCTGCTCACCGGGACCTCTTGTCCCGACACCACCCCCGAGCCTTGAAAGAACCCTCCCCTTACCGTATATCCTGGGAAGCTGATGTGTTAGCTTAGCCAGTTCCACCTGGAGTTTAGCTTCTTTACTCCTGGCCCTTCTTGAGAATATCTCTATAACCAGATCGGTTCTGTCAAGGACATTAACGCCAACTATCCTCTCCAGGTTCTTTACCTGTGAGGGGGTCAGGGGATCATCAAACACAACGGTGTCCGCACCCACACCCTTTGAGATCTCCCTTAT
>JAJRQX010000190.1 GCA_024280065.1 Aquificota bacterium | reverse complement strand
GAAGTCATAGTCATAACATCGGGAAAGGGAGGTGTGGGTAAGACGACGCTAACCGCAAATCTGGGTGTGGCCCTTTCAAAGCTCGGAAAGAAGGTCCTTCTCATAGATGCGGACATAGGTCTCAGGAACCTTGATATGATCCTGGGCCTTGAGAACAGGATAGTTTACGACATACTTGACGTCCTTGAAGGGAGGGTACCGCCCGAGAAGGCCTTTGTGAAGGACAAGAGAGGTTTCAGTCTGTTTTTACTTCCTGCAAACCAGACCAAGAACAAGGACGCGGTTGATACGGAGAGGTGGCTGGAGCTGGTCAAGGACCTCAAGACCAGGAACGAGTTTGATTACATAATCGTTGACTCACCCGCAGGTATAGAGAGGGGTTTCCACATAGCTGTATCGCCTGCTGACAAGGCTTACATAGTTGTTAACCCAGAGGTCTCCTCCGTCAGGGACGCAGACAGGGTGATAGGACTACTTGAGAACATGGACAAGGTGAACTACTCGGTTATAGTAAACAGGATAAAATGGAAGATGGTGAAGAAGGGAGAGATGCTCTCGGTGGAAGACATAAAGGATATACTTAAAGCACCAATAATAGGTATAGTCCCCGAGGAGGAGAAGCTGATAGACTTCACCAACAGGGGAGAGCCTATAGTTCTCCACGAGAGATACAACGCCTCAAAGGCTATAATGGACATAGCTAAGAGGACGATGGGAGAAGACGTTCCTCTGGAGAGGTACGGGGAGAAGGAGGGGTTTCTCAGTAAGCTATTCGGAGGTTGAGGGTTGCTGAACCTCAGGTCCCTCTTCAAGAGGAAGAGCAAGGATATAGCTAAGCAGAGGCTGATGCTGGTCCTCAGCTACGAGAGGCAGGGTCTTCCCCCCAGCCTCGTTGAAAGGCTGAAGGAGGACCTTATAGGCCTCTTCTCAAAATACCCCCAGTTTGATGCGAGCGGTATAGACGTTCTTCTGAGAAGGAACGAGGACAACAGGGAGGAGCTCTGGATAAGCATTCCTTTCAAGGAGAGTTAAACGGTCTCGGCTATCTTAAGCCTCTCCTCAAGCTCCCTGGCCCTCAGGGCGTCTATTATCTCGTCTAACTTCCCGTCTAATATGTCCTGAAGTTTGTAGAGTGTCAGGTTTATCCTGTGGTCCGTCACCCTGTTCTGGGGGAAGTTGTAAGTCCTTATCTTTTCGCTCCTCTCCCCCGTCCCCACCTGCTCTTTCCTCTCCTTAGCTATCTCTTCCCTCCTCTTCCTCTCGTAGTAGTCCTTGAGCTTGGCCCTCAGGATCTTTAACGCCTTCTGCTTGTTCTGGAACTGGGACCTCTCGTCCTGACAGGTGACCACTATCCCGGTCGGCAGGTGGGTTATCCTGACAGCGGTCTCGGTGGTGTTCACGTACTGGCCTCCCGCACCTGATGCCCTGAAGGTCTCTATCTTTAAGTCCTGGGGATTTATCTCCACATCAGCCTCGTCCGCCTCGGGAAGGACAGCCACGGTTGCGGTTGAGGTATGTATCCTGCCCCCTGACTCGGTTACCGGTATCCTCTGGACCCTGTGGACACCGCTCTCAAACTTGAGCCTTGAGTATACCCCCTCTCCCTCTATTAGGGCTATGACCTCTTTGTAGCCTCCGAGACCTGTCCTGTTTGCACTGAGGATGCTTATCTTCCAGCCTTTCTCCTCCGCATACTTCTGATACATCCTGAATAGATCAGCGGCGAAGAGGGCAGCCTCCTCCCCGCCCGTTCCAGCCCTTATCTCAAGGATGACGTTCTTGGAATCGTTCGGGTCCTTCGGTATGAGGAGGATCCTCAGCTTTCTTTCAAGGGACGCCTTCCTATTTTTAAGCCTCTCAAGTTCCTCCTGGGCCAGATCCCTTATCTCTCTATCAGAGCTTCTGAGGAGGTCCTTAGTCTCATCTATTTCTTTCAGGGTCCTCTTGTATTCAAGGTAGGTCTCGTATATTTCCGTGAGCTCCTTGTGTTCCCTGCTGAGTTCCCTGTATCTCTTTATATCCTGAACGACCTCAGGTCTTGATAGCTCCTCCTCCAGTCTTCTGTAGCGTTCACTTAGTTTTTCCAACTTTTGTATTATGCGTTCCTCAAGCATTCTCTCCCTTGCCGGAGGAGGTGATCTCAAGGAAGGCGGGCTTGAGCCTCAGTTTGCCCGCGTAGAAGGGGTGACACTTGTTGCATACCTCTATGTGGACGGTCCCGCCCTTGGTGGAGAGCAGAGTGAAGGAGTTCCCACAACCGCACACAAAGGTGGTAGGTTTCAATTCAGGGTGTATTCCCTTCTTCATCCTCTACCTCCGAGCGGAATATTATACTACGCGTTCATCGCCTTCAGGAACTCCTTGTTGGTCTTGAACCTTTTGAGCTTATCAAGAAGGAACTCCATAGCCTCAACGGGGTCCATGGTTGACAGAAACTTCCTCAGGACCCACATCCTCTGAAGCTCCCAGTCCTCTACGAGAAGCTCTTCTCTTCTGGTTCCAGACTTCTCTATATTTATGGCAGGAAAGACTCTCCTCTCCATGAGCCTCCTGTCAAGGTGTATCTCCATGTTGCCCGTTCCTTTGAACTCCTCGTATATTACATCGTCCATCCTGGAACCCGTCTCTATGAGGGCTGTGGCTATTATGGTTAAGGACCCGCCCTCCTCTATGTTCCTCGCTGCACCGAAGAACTTCTTGGGCCTCTGGAGGGCTGTAGCCTCTATACCTCCCGACAAAACCCTTCCTGTAGGAGGTGTAACCGCGTTGGAAGCTCTTGCGAATCTAGTCATTGAGTCAAGGAGGATCACAACGTCCTTTCCGAGCTCCACAAGCCTTTTGGCCTTCTCTATAACGATCTCAGCCACCTGCATGTGTCTCTCAGGTGGTTCGTCAAAGGTTGAGGCGATCACTTCCGCTCCGTCACCAACTATCCTTCTCATCTCCGTAACTTCCTCGGGCCTCTCGTCTATGAGGAGTATGATCAGGTGAACCTCCGGATGGTTCTCTATCAGGGCTCTGGATATCTTCTGGAGGAGGACCGTCTTACCCGCCTTCGGGGGAGCCACTATCATACCCCTCTGACCTTTACCTATGGGGGCTATGAGGCTGACGACCCTTGTTGACAGCTCGTTCGGGTCAAACTCAAGGTTGAACCTTTCGGTGGGGTGGAAGGGGGTGAGCTTGTCAAAAGTGGGCCTATTCCTGAGCTTCTCTGGATCAGCAGGGAGACCGTTTACCGCTTCCATCTTGATCAGGGCCTTATACTTCTCGCCCTCCTTGGGGAGCCTGGCGAACCCCACTATTGTGTCTCCCGTCCTGAGGCCGAACTTCTTGATCTGGGAGGGGGCAACGTAGACATCGTCCCAGCTCGGCATGTAGTTGTTTTGAGCACTCCTCATGAACCCGTAGCCTTCCGGCAGTATCTCAAGTACCCCTTTCACAAAGACGAGACCGCCATCCTTGGCCTGAGCTCCGAGGATCCTCTCTATCAGCTCTTCCTTCTTCAGACCCGTGGTTCTGGTCAGGCCAAGCTCCTTCCCGAGTTTCTGAAGTTCCTGAAGGGTCATCTTCTTGAGCTCTTCCAAGGTGTAGATCTTCTTCTCCTGTACCTCTTGCATGGCCTCCTCCTCTCTCATTTTCCTATGCAAAATCTTGAAAATATGCTTCCTAGTATGTCCTCGGTGGTTATCTCACCTACTATCTCTCCCAAGTAGTCGGCAGCCTCCCTTATGTCTAACATGGCTATCTCCGGACTTATGTCCTCTATCCTGTATCTCTCAAGGAATCCCTTAAGTACTTCCTTAGCCTTTCTGAGAAGCTCCTCATGTCTGACAGATACATATATGTTCAGTCCTTCCTCTACCAGAACCCCCGCTTTCTTAAGGATCTCTTCCTCAAGGTCTTGGATACCAAGGTTTTTCAGGGCACTCACTTTTATTATAGAATGACCCTTGAAAATTTCAAGTGGGATAACTACCCCGAGGTCTATCTTGTTCACAACAACTATGAGATTCCTGTCCTTCACCTGATCGTATATGTTCATGTCCTCTTCAGTAAGCGGTTTTGAACCGTCAACCACGAAGAGGATCACATCCGCCTCCTCTATCTTCTGCAGCGACCTCTGGACGCCTATTCTCTCAACTGGATCTTTAGCTTTCCTTATTCCTGCTGTATCTATGAGGCTGACGGGAACACCTTTAAAGTTCACCGTCTCCTCTATGTAGTCCCTCGTTGTCCCCTCTATGTCGGTAACTATCGCCCTGTCTTCCCTGAGTAGGGCGTTAAAGAGGGAAGACTTTCCTACGTTCGGCTTTCCCACTATAGCTAGCTTCACCCCTTCCCTTATGAACCTGCCTGTTTTGGCGGTTTTTAAGAGCTTATCTATGCCCGATAGAACCCTCTCCACCATGCTTATCACTTGTTCCTTGGTAAGTGTTGGTATGTCCTCTTCCGAAAACTCTATGTCCGCTTCTATGTAAGCACAAAGCTCAAGCAGACTCTCCCTCAGTGGCCTTATATGTCTGCTCAGCTCACCTTTAAGCTGTCTGAGTGCTACCCTTCTCGCGAGGTCCGTCTTTGCGGATATCAGCTCCGCGACCGCCTCCGCCTGGGTCAGGTCCATCTTCCCGTTCAGGAAAGCCCTCTTTGTAAACTCTCCGGGTTCAGCGAGCCTGCAACCTGCGGAAATGAAGGTTTCCACAGCCTTTTTGAGTATTATCGGGTTCCCGTGGAGGGTTATCTCAACCATGTCCTCACCTGTGTAACTGTTCGGAGCCTTGTAGTAGATGAGTATACCCTCATCTATGGGTTCTCCCTTCTCGTCAAGTAGGGTCCCGTAGCGAGCACATCTTGGTTTTACCTCACCTTTAAGTTTGAAGAACCTGAGAGCCTTATCCAGGACACCTTTGCCCGAGAGTCTGACCATACCTATCGCGCTTTCCCCAAAGGGAGTGGCGATCGCCACTATGGGATCTTTCATGTCCACGATATACTAATTTATTCTGAGGGGGTATGGCGGAACTGGCAGACGCAGGGGACTTAAAATCCCCGGGCCCTAAGGGCCGTCCGGGTTCGACTCCCGGTGCCCCCACCACGGAACTATGAAAACAGTTCAGGAAGGAAAGGCCAGGATACTCGTTCCCGAGATAAGGGAAGTGGTCTCTTCCGACATGCCGGTCTTTTACAACCCCAAGATGAGGGTGAACAGGGACCTCGCGGTTCTGGGTCTTGAGTTTCTGTGCAGGAAGCTTGACAGGGAGATCATGGTAGCTGACCCCCTCGCAGCAAGCGGTATAAGGGGGATAAGGTTCATACTTGAGACCTCAGGACAGGTTAAGGTCTTTTCCAACGACATAAACGAGAAGGCGGTTGAGATAATGGAGGAGAACTTCAGACTCAACAACATACCCAGGGACCGTTACATGATATGCAGGGAGGATGCCAACTTCTTCTTAAGGAAGTCGTGGGGGTTCGGTTTTGACTACGTTGACCTTGACCCTTTCGGGACACCGGTCCCCTTCGTTGAGTCGGTAGCCCTCAGCATGAAGAGAGGTGGTATCCTGAGCCTGACAGCAACCGACACAGCTCCTCTCTCGGGAACATACCCCAAGACCTGCATTAGGAGATATGGGGCAAAACCGCTCAGGAACGAGTTCAAGCATGAGGTAGGGATAAGGATACTTATAAAGAAAGTCATAGAGCTCGCAGCCCAGCACGACATAGCTATGATACCTCTGTTCGCCTACTCCCACCTCCACTACTTTAAGCTTTTCTTCATGAAGGACAGGGGGGCGGACATAACCAGCTCCCTGATAGACAAATTCGGGTACCTCCTGTACTGCTTCAACTGTATGAACAGGGAGCCTGTCAAAGACCTTTTTAAGCTGAAGGAGAGGTGTCCATACTGCGGTTTCAAGTTCACCATCGGGGGTCCCATGTGGATAGGAGACCTCTGGGACGAGGAGTTTACCGAATTTCTTTACAGGGAAGCTGAGGAGAGGGAGGATATATCCAAGGAAACAAGAAGGATACTTAAGCTGATCAGGGAAGAGGCGAAGCTACAAACGGTGGGCTTTTATGTAGTGTCAAAGTTATGTGAGAAGAGGTCCGTTCCTCAGCAACCACATATAAGGGAGGCGGTTAAGGTCTTTGAGGGCGTCAGGACACACTTTGAAGGGGACGGTGTAAGGACTGCCCTCAGCCACGAGGAGGTCTTGAGAAGGACAGAGAGCCTGAAGGCCTACTACGGTGACCATTGATTGTGTAAGTTATTGACCTACCTTTGAGGTCGTTTATCCCTGATATAGATCATATTTTCTTTCCGGGTAATTCTCTATACTCCTTGAGAGACAAGGAGCGGGAGCAGGTCTCCCGCCCGGCTCCTTGGCAGTTGAATAGGCGGAATTTGAGGAAGTCTTAGAGCCATGCACTCCGCAAAGAAGTGATTGATAATCCTGAATTTTCTGAACACCAGGGTTAATTGCAAACATTTCGCAGTTATAAGTTAT
>JAJRQX010000189.1 GCA_024280065.1 Aquificota bacterium | reverse complement strand
TTACCGCCGAGAATGTATACCCTCACGGGTTCCACGCTGTCCGTGAAGACGACCACAAGACCTTCCCTGTTACCATCAACCTCCGTTTCTCCGAAGAGAAGGAACCCGAAGGGTCTCTCAACAAGGACCCTCCCGTAGTCAAAGGTCCCAACGTCGTAAACCCACCACCTTCCCTCTTGGGGTGAGAAGATGAGGAGGTCGCTGTCTCCTTCAATCTCGGTCCTCCCAACAGCCATAACCTTATCTTTCACAACTCCCACGAATCTGAAGTAGTCCTTACCATCAGAACCTACCAGCTTTGCTTCCCTCAGGTTGCCCTCAAGGTCAAGAACTATGTAAAAACCATCCCAGTTTCCCCTAAGATTCGTCCTCCCCACTACGTAGAGTTTCCCCTCCCATAAAGTAATGCCGTAGGCGTACTCGTCCCTTTCAGTCCCGAATCTTACGGACTTTACAACGCTGAGGTCCTTGTCAAGAAAGAGGACCCATACATCCCAGTCCCTCTCTTTGACCCCGCCTACACCTACATAACCTGAGGATATTTCCTTCAGAAACCAGATCATATCCTCATGTATGCTTCCCAAAACTCTGATAACTTCCGGTCTCTCTGTAACGGAAACAAAAGCAACGTCCATATTACCCCTGTATGTGGTAACAACCGGGAAGAGACACCCGTCTCCGAAGGTCTCAACCGAATATACCATCTCATCTTCTTCCGTACCCCACAAGTAGAAGACAGACCCTTCATCAAGGAGGTAACCGATGAAGGCGTCATAAAGGTCCCCCTCGGTCAGCCTCCTTCCCGCCACACAGACCTTACCTTTTTGCTCTCTTACCGCAAAGCCACCCTCATTATCGGGCGAGGAAAAAAGCCATACCTGTGCAAAGGATACAAACACGATAACGAACCCAGCAAGAAGACAGGAAGCGGTGAACCCCAACACCTCTAACTTATTAGTAATTTTGTTAGTAATCACAACCGTGAGGTCGCAATCCCTTCACCTTTCTTAGGGCATTGCAACCAACGAGGACATCCCTGTGTATGAAGTGATTGTAGCGTCGCAATCCCTCCACTTTTCTCAGGGCATTGCAACGCTGATGAGGGTATTCGGATACAGAAGGATGGACTACGGTCGCAATCCCTCCACTTTTCTCAGGGCATTGCAACCCTAAAAATTTTTCCTCGGAATATCAATAACTTATAACTGCAAAATGTTTGCAATTAACCCTGCTGTTCAGAAAATTCAGGATTATCAATCACTTCTTTGCGGAGTGCATCGCTCTAAGACTTCCTCAAATTCTGCCTATTCAACTGCCAAGGAGCCGGGTGGGAGACCTGCTCCCACTCCTTGTCTCTCAAGGAGTATAGAGAATTACCCGGAAAGAAAATATGATCTATATCAGGGATAAATGAATTAGTAGGTGTATCAACAACTTACTCCATGAAGTAACCGAACATCCTGACGAGGTCTGGTCTCCTTCTCCAGGCCTCCTTCACCTTCACCCAGAGCTCAAGGTAAACCTTTCTCCCCGTTATCAGCTCTAGTTCCTCCCTTGCGAGCTTACCTATCTGTTTTAGTCTCTGTCCTTTTTTTCCTATAATGATGGGCTTCAGGTTCTCCCTGTCCACGATTATCTCACCCTTTATGACAAGAACGTTCGGGTCAGCGTCGCCCGGCTTTATCTCGTTTATGACCACCGCTATGGATGTTGGGACCTCTTCATAGGTGAGCATCATGGCCTTCTCTCTTACTATCTCAGCAGCAAGGAGCCTCAAGGGTAGGTCAGTGATCATATCTTCTGGGAAGAGAGGGTCACCTTCTGGCAGGTAGTTCAGGATCACCTTCTCAAGTTCGTCAAGGTTGGATCCCTTTAATGCACTTATCGGAACTATCTCCTTTATTTCGGGATGCTGTCTGTGGATCTCCTCTATGAGGGGAAGGACGTTCTTTGCAGGACCTATTTTGTCTATTTTGTTGATGGCAAGGATAACGGGCTTCTGGTCTGTGAGAGGTTTTATATAGGTGGTGTAAACCTCCTCATCCCTTTTCCTCCAACCTTCCTCCGCATCTATCATGAAGAGGATAAGATCAGCTTCCCTTAAGCTTTGCTTCGCCATGTCAACCATCGCCTTCCCCAAGGCGTCCGATCCCTTCGGG
Organism: Aquificota bacterium; assembly: GCA_024280065.1. Lineage (GTDB taxonomy): Bacteria > Aquificota > Aquificia > Aquificales > Aquificaceae > Hydrogenivirga. The sequence continues at coordinate 5,032 of JAJRQX010000189.1, read as the reverse complement.
TTGTATATACCCGGTGTGTCTAAGAATACTATCTGGGCTTGATCGGGTATCGTCTTAACGCCTAAAACCCTTATCCTTGTTGTTCCGGGCCTTGGTGTCACTATGGACACCTTCCTCCCGATCATGTTGTTCAGAAGGGTAGACTTGCCCACATTCGGCTTCCCGACTATAGTTACGAAACCCACCTTCATAGGTGCTTCGCCTCCTTCACGAACTTTATCACCTTCATTTTATCCTTTACGCCGGGCGATATCTCAACACCTGAAGAAACATCCACGCAGTAAGGTCTAACCTTTTTAACCGCCTTTTTCACGTTCTCGGGATTGAGGCCCCCTGCAAGGAATACCCTGAAGCCCCTTCTGACAACCTCCCTCGCTATGTCCCAGTTGAAGGTCCTTCCCGTCCCGCCGTAGGATCTCTCCGAGTAGGTGTCAAGAAGAATAGCGTAGGAGTTTCTCCAGTCCTCAATATCCTCGGGGATACTGTTCCTTACCCTGAAGGCCTTTATCACCTTGTCCACAGGGACACCTTTAAGGTCCTCCGGTCTCTCCTCACCGTGGAGCTGAACAAGGTCAAAGCCTGTATCCAAGGCCTTCAGGATCTCCTCCCTTGATGGGTTCACCATCACCGCGACCTTGGGTATATTCTCACCCGCCCTAAGGAGTTCCCTGAGGCTTGACTGCTCAACGAATCTCGGGCTCTTGGGATAGAGGATAAAGCCGAGATAATCCGCCCCAGCCTCAACCGCTGTCCTGACGTCCTCGGGTCTTTTCAGACCGCAGACCTTAACCTTAACCACCTCCGCATCTCCTCAAGGCCTTTTCAAGCATACTCACCATCTTCTCATAGTGGAGACCCTTCCAGAAGAGGGCATCACAACTCTCACAGTAGGTAAAGTCGTAGGCGGTCTCGTAGGCCTTCGGTGGTATTCTCTCCTTGAACTTCTCCTTGTCCACGGGTATGAGATCTCCTCCGCAGTAGGCACACTTGTTCAGCTTAAGATCCGGCTCTATACCAAACTCCTTGAGGATCATGCAGAGCTGGGTCTCCCAGTCTTCCCTCGGGACTACCAGGTATCTCATGCCCAGGTTCTTAAGGGTCTTCTCCCACCTTCTTGAGGTTGTTATGAAGGTTCTGTTCCTGCTTCTGAGTAAGACCTCAAGTGTTATGGGACCATCAAGGACCTTAACGTCACATCCCAGGAACCTTAACCACTTGGCCAGCTTCGCCAAGTTATTCTCAAGCAGGAATTTCATATATTTATTTTTAATGATCCGAGACCACAGAAAGACAGCCCTCATATACAGGGGAAGGGAGATAAGCTACAGGGAGGTCATAGACCACGTAAACTGCTTCGCAACCCTTACAGACGTCCTTCCAGATGACAGGGTGATGATAGTCTCAGAGAACAGGCCCGAGTGGGTCTACGCACTCTACGGCATCTGGAAGAGGGGAGGGATAGCGGTCCCCGTTGACTTCATGGCAACGCCTGAGGAGATAGCCTACATGATCAGGGACTCGGAGCCCAAGCTGGTCTTCTGCTCGGACACAACAGAGCGTGGGGTTGAAGAAGCTGTCAAGCTTTCGGGCAAGAAGGTGGAGGTGGTGAACTTTGACAGGATAACTCTACCCAAGCCTTTTGATAGGAGCTTGAACAGGGACAAAGATGACACAGCCCTGATCCTATACACCTCCGGGACAACAGGAAACCCAAAGGGGGTCATGCTCACTTTCAAGAACCTGAAGACCAACATAGACAGCGTGGTGGATGCGGGGATAGCGACTAAGGAGGATAGGACCCTCGCCATACTCCCGTTCCACCACGCTTACCCCCTCATGGTTACTCTCCTCGTTCCCCTCCACATAGGAGCTACCGTCGTCTTCCTTGACAGGCTCACCCCGGAGGATATACTTGAGAAGCTTAAAAGACACAGGATAACAGTCCTCGTAGGTGTTCCCAGACTCTTTACCCTCTTCCACAGGAGGATAATGGAGCAGATAAACGCGGGACTGATCACACGTCTCGTATTCAGGCTGATGAAATCGGTAAGGTCAAGGAGGATAAGGAGGAGAGTCTTCAGGAAGGTTCACGAGGCTTTCGGTGGGAGCGTAAGATACATGGTCAGCGGTGGAGCCAAGCTGGACCCCAGAGTTGCGGAGGACTTCATGACCCTCGGCTTTACGGTCATAGAAGGCTACGGCCTTACCGAGACCTCTCCTATAGTAAGCTTCAACCCCCCTAACAGGATCAAGATAGGGTCCGTGGGAGTTCCCATAAAGAACGTCTTTGTGAAAGTTTCTCCCGAGGGGGAGATCCTAGTTAAGGGACCGAACGTGATGAAGGGGTACTGGAGAAGACCTGAGGAGACGAAGGAGGTCATAAGGCACGGCTGGTTCCATACCGGGGACCTCGGCCACATAGACGACGAGGAGTATATCTACATAACCGGTAGGAAGAAGGAGGTGATAGTCCTCGGTACAGGGAAGAACGTTCATCCGGAGGAGATAGAGAACCTGATACTTAATGAGACCGACCTGATAAAAGAGGTGGGGGTATTTGAGCTAAACGGAAAGCTTCACGCTCTTGTGTACCCGGACCTTGAAAAGGTAAAGAAGGCGGGCGTTGTGAACCTTCAGGAGACAATAAAGTGGGAGGTGATAGATAAGGTAAACAGGAAACTGCCCGAGTGGAAGAGGATCGCAGGTTTCAGGATAACCGAGACAGAGCTTCCCAAGACGAGGCTCGGGAAGCTGAGGAGGTTTCTCCTTCCCGAGATATACAGACGGGAAGAGAGGGGGGAGAGGAAAGAAGAGGACCTGTCGGTCTTTGAGACCGAAGAGGGAAAGCTGATAAGGGATTTTTTGTCTAAAGAAACAGGTCTTGAGGTCCTTCCCTCCCACCACGTTGAGCTCGATCTCGGCCTTGACTCCTTGGGTAAGGTGGAGCTGGCTTCCTTTCTGGAAAAGACTTTTGGAGTGTCCGTTACGGAGGATGACCTCGCCGCCCACAGCAGGGTAAAGGACCTCATAGAGTTCGTGAGGCTCAGGAAGGAGAAGGTAGAGGCGGGAACGGTCACCTGGAAGGAGATCCTGGAAAAGACCCGGCCTTACACCCTCCATGACCACAGGGTCCTGTTCTGGATCGGAAGAAAGCTTCTCAAGGCCTTCTTCAAGGTCTACAACAGGATTGAGGTAAAGGGGACGGAGAACCTACCTCAAAAGCCCTTTATAATAGCTCCCAACCACGTCAGTTATCTGGACGCATTCATCCTCGCTTCCGTTCTCCCTGAAGAGGTCGGAAGAGACACATACTTCCTAGGTGAGGAGGTCTTCTTCAGGAACCCTGTCACCGCTCTCTTCGGGAGGATAGCCCACGTTATAACAGTCAACATAAACAGAAACCTGAGAGAGTCTCTCCAGAAAGTAGCCTGGGCCCTCAGGCTAGGAAAGGTGGTCGTTATATTCCCCGAGGGTGCGAGAACGAGGACGGGAGACCTTATGGAGTTCAAAAAAGGAACGGCGATAATAAGCAAAGAGCTGAACATACCCGTAGTTCCGACAGCCCTGATAGGTCTCTATGAGGTCATGTCCATATACGACAGGTTCCCCAAACCCAGGAAGGTGAGGGTGGTCTTCGGAGAACCTGTCTATCCCGAGGGCAGAACTTATGAGGAGATAACAAAGGAGCTGAAAAAGAGAGTGGAAACTCTTTTAAGAGAAAACAGGTTGTAGATGAAATTGAGACTACCTATATTATTTAGCTGATGAGTGTCAATCTCAACGAGATAAAGAACGAGTTCAAAAAGTTTTTGAAACGAAAGAACATGAAGGTTACCCAGAGCAGGCTTGATCTCATAGACCTGATAGCGGACTACGGAAAGCACTTTGAGGTAGAGGAACTCGTGAACTGGATAGCGAACAGGACCGACAGGAGCGTCTCAAGGTCCACAATATACAGGACGATAAAGCTCCTCCAGGAGTTCGGAGTCATAAAGGAGGTTATAAAGCTGAGCAACAGGACTATATACGAGTTCGTTGTCGGCAAGTCCCACCACGACCACCTCGTATGTGTGGAGTGCGGGAAGATAATAGAGTTCGTCAACGAAGATATAGAAAAACTCCAAGACGAGGTTTGTGAGGAGTACGATTTCCAGCCCATACATCACAGGCTTGAGATATTCGGCGTATGTTCCGAGTGCAGGGAAAAGCGGTAACATATATCAGATGGTCTACAGGAGGAGGGTCCAGTTCTACGAGACCGATGCTCAAGGCGTCGTCCACCATTCCAACTACTTCAGATACTTTGAAGAGGCGAGGGGAGAGTTCTTAAGGAACCTTGGTGTCCCCTACAGCAGACTGAGGTCAATGGGATACGAGGTGGTGCTACTTGAGGCAAGATGTAGCTTCAAAAAGCCCCTGTATTACGACGAAGAGGTCACAATAGAGCTTGATATAAAGGACATAAACAGGTACACCTTCTCCTTTACATACAAAGTGACCGTGGACGGTGACCTGAGAGCGGAAGGCTTCACCAGGCACTGTGTGGTCAAGGAAGGGAAGATAGTTTCGCTTCCCGAGGAGATCAGGACCAGGGTCCTCCAGGGGAGGTCCGCGTGATGGTCCTGAGGATCCTAGTAGTTCTGGAGGTGCTGATCATGAGCTTAGCCCTGGCTCAGGAACTCTACATAAGGGATTTACCCAACGGCGCCAAGCTGATAGTTAGGCCGAGGGACGACACAGAGGCGGTCGCCATACACGTCTGGTTCAGGGTGGGATCAGTTTACGAGAAGTATGACGAGAAGGGTATGGCCCATTTCCTTGAACATATGCTCTTTAACGGATCAGAGAAGTACCCTTACGGCGAGATAGAGAGGATAATTGAGAGCCTCGGCGGTAACATAAACGCGGGGACGTCTAAAGACTTCACCTACTACCACGTAGAGATAGCCTTCCCGTACTGGAGGACAGCCCTTGAGGTCCTCTACCAGCTTACTATGAAGCCCATTCTTGATGAGAGTATGATAGAGAAGGA
>JAJRQX010000188.1 GCA_024280065.1 Aquificota bacterium | reverse complement strand
TTCGCCCTTCAGCAACTCCTTAGCTGCTTCGTTCATGAACTCTACCTTTCCGTTCCTGAAGAGGACCACACCCTCCTCAAGCTTTGAGATCACCTCCTTGAGGAGGTTTACCTCTGCCCTGCACCCTTCAAGAGACTCCTCAAGCTCCCTGACCTTCCTGCCGTTGAAGAAGATCATCTCTTCCACCTCACTTGAAGATCTTTTCCATCTTCTCCTTGAGGACCTCTGGTGTAAACGGCTTAACTATGTAGTTGTTCACACCAGCCTTGAGCGCCTCTATTACGTTCTCCTTTTTGGCTTCTGCGGTAACCATAAGGACCGGAAGGTGCTTGAGCTCTGGATCGTTCCTTATCTCCTTCACCAGGGTAAGCCCGTCCATCTCAGGCATGTTCCAGTCGGTAATGACGAAGTCAAACTTCTCGCTCTTCAGTTTCGCCAGAGCCTGTTTTCCGTTCTCCGCTTCCTCTATGTTTGAGTAGCCAAGCTGATTGAGAATGGTCCTTATTATCCTCCTCATGGTGCTCATATCGTCCACAACGAGGATCTTTATGTCGGGTGGTGGCATGGGCATGTCTCAGTCCTCCTCAAAGCCCGAACTCCTCCAGCAGCCTGTCCACATCCTCCTGGGATATGCGGTCACGGGAAAGGATCTCGCTCACCTTTCCCTTTATACCAGACACCTGATCTTCTTTCAAGTCCTTACCTGCTGTGACCTGTGACACTATGACGTCCACAAGGGCGGATTTTATCCTCTCAAGGACATCTATAACGGTTTTGAGCTGCTGACCCGCAAGGTCATGAAAGGAGAGGTGTGTGTAGAGCTCAAGGATGGTGGAGAGATTCTGTTCGTTCTTCTCCTTTATACTTTCAAGCCTCTCCCTTATTTTGGGGACAGGGTTAAGGGACAGGAGGAAGTCCACATCCTCACTTATCTTCTTGGAATTCCCGTTTATCCTCTCAAGGAGGTTCATTATGGAGTGGGATGTGTTCTCAAGGAAGGTCATGACATCCTGTATGTTCTTGGCTGTTTCAGGGATCAGCTGGGAGCTCTCTGCAACGGGTTTCTTGATCTCATCTATTAACTTCTCAAGCTCCTTTACGTTTTCAAGGAGCTCCTTTATGATCTCCTCAATCTCCTTCATTCCCAAACCCTCGGCACGAACTCAACTATCTCCTCTATCTTAACCGCCTTCCTGCCGGAGGACTCGCCCAGGACACCCTTGAAGACAGGCATACCGCTCACCTTAAGGACTACCTCTTCGGTGGCCTTCCTGTCAAGGGGAATAAAATCACCCTCCTTCAGCTCAAGCACCTCTTTCACCTTCATATTCAGTATCGGCAGGACCGCTTCAACCTTTACCGGAACACTCATCAGGTTTGACATGACCAGGTTCCTGAAATCACCCTCCTCCGTGTCCACTGTCCTCAGGGCGTCCTTTATTGGCTCTAAGGTCTTCATAGGTATGGCGAAGTATATGCTCCCTTTAAACCCTTCTATTTCAACTGTTAGTGTTATTACTATGACTATCTCGTTCCTGCTTACCGTTATTAGTCTCCTCGGGTTCTCCTCTATACCTGCAAAGACTATCTCTCCTTCCTTCACCACTTCTTGCCACGCGGAGTTGAGGTGCTTTATGAGTATGTCAAGAAAGTTCCTGATTATCCTGAGCTCCACCTTGGTGAAGCTCTTCCCCTCCACCTTGTAAGGTTGGGCTGGCCCTCCAAAAATCACACTCACTATGGTGTATATGAGCCTCGTGTCCATAACAAGATACATCCTCCCACCGAGGGCTTCAGCGTTCAGTATGGCTATGGCCGCGGGGAGGGGGATCTTGAGAACGAAGTCGGAGATCTTCTCGGTCTTTATGTCGGCGAGCGATATTGTGTCCAGGTTAAAGATCATACCTCTCAGCTCTGTTGTGGCGGAGGCTATCCACCTGTTTATCATCTGCTCAAGTTTTATGAGTCGTGTAGGTGATATCCTCTCAAGTTCGCCTATGTCAAAGGGTTTATACTCAACCTGGGGCTTGACCTCCTCCGCCTCCTCCTTGCCGAGGCTTTGAAGGAGCATGTCTATCTCTTCCTGGGAGAGGAACTCTTCGCCTGCCATCAAAGTTAAATATATATCATTAAAGTATCGGCCCCTACGTTCCGATATATCCTTAAGGTCCCGGGAGGAGCACAATGGCTGAGGACAGAACCCAGGAGTGCATCAGGTATATGGAGGAACTGTCAAAGCTGACGGAAAGCCTCATGAAGATAGCCAAGCAGTCAAACCTGCTCGCTCTGAATGCAGCCATAGAGGCGGCGAGGGTAGGAGAGTCAGGCAAAGGCTTTGCGGTTGTGGCCACCGAGTTCAGGAAGCTGGCGGACAACACATCAAAGCTTTCAAAGGAGATAAAGGCGATAGTGGACAAGCTGGCAGAGACCCTGAAGGTGGAGGAAGAGACATGAACTCGGACAGCCACACCCTCCCAAATATACTTGAGACGGGGAAGAACGAACTTGAGATCGTGGACTTCAGGATATACGAGGACAGACACGGGGAGTCCTACGAATGGATCTTCGGTGTGAACGTGGCAAAGGTTAGGGAAGTCCTCAGGATGCCGAAGATAACCAAGGTCCCAAATATGCCCCCAGAGGTTGAGGGTATGGCTGAGATAAGAGGAAAGCTCATACCCGTTATCAGCCTCGCTAAGTGGATGGGTCTTGAGGAGCCCCAGGAGAGGAAGAAGTTTCTTCTCCACCTTGAGTTTCT
>JAJRQX010000187.1 GCA_024280065.1 Aquificota bacterium | reverse complement strand
ATAGCCTTCATAGTCCAGATAGTTGCGTGGGCCTTCTCTCTGGCGACGGCGTCTTTCTTCCCTGCTCTTGTTCTGGGTGTGTTCTGGAAGAGGCTCAACAAGCAGGGAGCTGTAGCAGGTCTTGTCGTGGGACTGTTGGTAACGGTCGCCTACATATACCTGAATAAGGTACACGGTTTCTCCATACTCGGCATACAGCACACAGCTTCTGGTCTCTTCGGACTCATAGCCAACCTGGTAGTGACCGTAGCTGTCACCCTAGCAACACCACCGCCCTCCGAGAGGATCCAGAAGATGGTTGAGGACCTAAGATACCCCAAGAAGATACATGAGGTATGATCAGAGATGTTGAGAGCTTCCTTAAAGAACACTATCCCTTTTCGGTGCTCCCGGGGGAGACCCTGGGGGCCCTCTCTTATCACATCGTAGTCAGATACTACCCGGGGGGAGAGACCGTATTCACGGAGGGGTCAAAACCCCTTGAATACCTATACGTAGTCCGTAAAGGTGCTATCGCCCTATATGTGGACGGAAAGGAGATAGATTTCCTCCATGAAGGTGACGTATTCGGATACCCGTCGCTCCTAAGCGGAGACCCTCCTACCTCAACCGCTAAGGCGGTTCAGGACACCATACTCTACCTTATACCCAAAGATGTTTTCTTAAAGCTTATAGAGAAGTATGAGGAGTTTGAACTCTTCTTCGCAAAGAGCCTCGCTAAGAAACTGAGCAACACTATCAGGCTCATAAAGATACCTTCCGAAGAACAGAGTTCCCTTGAGAGGTTTTTAACCCTTAGGGTCAAGGACCTGAAGGTAAGGGATGTTCCCTTCCTGAAAGGAAGCACCACTGTCTTTGAGGCCGCTAAGGTCATGAGGGAGAGAAACCTATCCTGTGTCTTCGTCCTCGGAAAGGATGTGGGTATAGTCACCGAAAGGGACATCATAAAGAGGGTGATCGCCCAAGGAAGGGATCCCAAGGTAACGCCTATCGGAGAGGTTGCCACCTATCCGGTGGTGTGCGTTGATGAGGAAAGCTTCATCTTTGAGGCGATCCTAACCATGGCAGAGAGGAACATAAGGAGAATAGGGGTAATGAGGGAGGGAAGGATCGTGGGTGTCATAGAGGACAAGGACATAATAGCCTACGAGAGCAAGAACCTGCTTATTCTGATCAAGGAGATAGAGAAGGCGAGTACAGTTGAGGACCTAAGACACATATACTCCCTCACCACCGATCTCGTCAAGAACCTGTTTCTTCAAGGTCTTAAGGTCACATACATAAGCAGGCTCATATCTGAGCTCAGCGACAAGATAATGGCGAGGGCGGTGCTTCTCACCATAAGAGAGATAGGCCTGGAGCCTCCGGTTTCTTTCAGCCTTATGGTCTTAGGAAGCGAGGGAAGACGCGAACAGACCTTAAAGACAGACCAGGACAACGCCCTCATCTACGATGACACCTACCCCACCCTTGAGAGGGACGTGGAGGACTACTTCACCAGGTTCGGGGAGATCCTCTCACGGATACTTACAGACGTGGGCTTTCCCCCCTGCCCCGGGAACGTTATGGTAAGGAACCCCGACTGGAGAAAGGGTATAGTGTCCTGGAGGGAAACGATAAAGGGGTGGCTGTCCAACCCCGACCCCCAGCACACCCTGAGGGTTGGTATATTCTTTGACTTCAGGAACGCCTTCGGGAGTGCGGACATCGTGGAGGAGCTGAGGAACTACATATTCAAACTGATAGACAGGAACGACCTGTTCGTAGCCTACATGCTCCTTGACTCCATAAGGGTGAAACCCCCGATAAGCTTCATGGGGAGGATAAAGGGGGGTTTTGATATAAAGAGGAGTGGTATATTCCCTGTAACGCAGGGCGTAAGGGCTTTAGCCTTAAGGAGTAAGATCCCCGACACTTCCACGCTGGACAGGATAGAGAAGCTGGTAGGATCGGGAGACCTTCCCTTCGACCTCGGGGAGGACCTCAGAGAGGCTTACACATTCCTTCAAACTTTGAGGCTGAAGACCCAGATAGAGAAGCTTGAGGAGGGGAGGGAGCCGGACAACAATGTGAACCCCGAGAGACTCGGCAAACTGGAGAGGGACCTCCTGAAGGACTCACTTAAGATAGTTGCTGAGTTCCAAGCCTTCATAGACAGGAGGTTTACGGGTTTCCTGCCGAGATGAACCTGAGGGAGATCTACCTGAGGATCAGATTCGGTAAAAGGGACGCCTGGAGGAGGTTTTACAGGAAGCCCCCCCTGGACTCACCCATTGAGTCGGTGAGGTTCACTGTCCTTGACACGGAGACGACGGGACTAAATGCCAGAAGGGATACCCTGGTGTCTGTAGGGGCTGTGAAGGTCTTGGAGGGTCTCTCCCTTGACCTTTCCACCTCCTTCCACAGGTTCGTGAGGGTGGGGAACATAAGGAGGGAGGCGATAGAGGTCCACGGGATAACTCCGGAGGAGATATCCAGGTTCGGGGATTCACCTGAGAAGGTTATCGGTGACCTGATGGAGTACATCACTGGGACCGTTGTGGTGGGTTTCAACGTTGAGTTTGACAGGAAGTTTCTGGAACGCCACATAACACGTATATACCACATACCCTTTCCCTTCTACAGGCTGGATGTTCTCTCCCTATGGAGGAGAATGGGTGGACAGGTCGCCTCCCTTGAGGAGGTGGCCAAGGCTCTGGGAGTTCCCGTTACGGGAGTCCACTCCGCCATAGACGACGCCTACATAACCGCCCTGATATTTTTAAAGCTCATAGCTCCTATAAGGAGGGAACCCCTGAAGGTTCTCCCTCTTGTGATTTAATATTCCCATGGCCAAGCTCTGCGTAGCCCTTGACGTGGATCCAGAGAAGGCCCTCTACTTCGTGGACCTGCTCTCCTCCGAGCCCGTTGTGTTCAAGGTTGGTCCCGTTCTGTTCCTAAGGGGAGGTCCCGGTATCATCAACGGGATAAAGGAGGCGGGCAGAGAGGTGTTCCTTGACCTCAAACTCCACGACATACCCAACACGGTTGGGGGAGCCGTTTCCGTAGCCGAAGATATGGGAGTAGATTACCTCACCATACACACCCTTGTCGGTCATGAGGCCATGGAGGAGGCGGTAAGGAGAGCTACGAGGGTGAAGCTTATAGGCGTTACCCTCCTGACTAGCCACGATGAGGGGTATCTCTCTTACCTGAGGTCCGGGTTTAAATCCATTAGGGAGATGGTCCTCCATCTTGCAAAGACGGCGAAGGAGATAGGTCTGAAGGGTGTAGTCTGCTCAGCCGGAGAGGTTTACGAGGTAAAGAAGGCAACAGGTCTGTTCACAGTTGTTCCAGGGGTGAGGGTTTCCGCACACCCGGGAGACCAGAGAAGGGTCTCAACTCCTGAGGAGGCGGCGGAGCTCGGGGCTGACATGATCGTCATGGGAAGGGAGATCTACAGCAGCAGGGATCCGTTAAAGGTTGTCAGGTATGTTCTTAAGTCCATCGGATCTAAAAGGCGTCTTTAGGGAATACGGTTTCTCCTTAAGCGATCAGCAGGCTGAAAAGTTCTCCCTGTACCTTCAGGAGATCCTGCGGTGGAATAGGGTTCACAACCTTGTGGGGGATGATGATCCCGAGACTTTGGTCCGCAGACACTTCGTAGACTCCCTAACCCTTACCCTTTGCTTTAAAGAGCTTAACGTTGACTGGAGGAACAGGACCGTCGCGGATGTGGGAAGCGGTGCTGGCTTTCCCGGCGTTCCCCTGAAGATCTACCTCGGGGACGTAAGGCTGACCCTGATAGAGTCAGTAGCCAAGAAATGCAGCTTCCTTGAGTTTCTCAAAGTAAAGCTTGGGGAGGACTACGAGGTCCTCTGTGATAGAGCGGAGCGTGTGAGAAGGACCTTTCACATTGTGGTAGCAAGGGCATTGGGTGATCTTGAGGATATAACACCTCTCCTTGAGAGGCTCTCTGAGAGATACATATTCGTCATGAAGGGAAGGAGGATAGACGAGGCTCTCGTAAGGAAGCTCGGATACAGGGTGTACAGGGTAAATTTAACGGGCATAGACTCATCCATACTCTATAGGGAGGTCATCCCTCCATCTCGTTGACCGTAGCCCCATCTATGAGACCCTCCTCCAGACCTATCCTGACCTCCTCAAGCTCCTCCTCAGAAAGCTTTTTGCCTTTCAGGACCTGTCTCACGAACTCTTCAAGGACCTTCTCAACGGTCTCCTCATCTATCTCATCAACGTGAAGCTCATCCCTCTCAGATACAAACCTACCGAACCTGACCGCAAGGTCACAGAGGTTTCCCATGAGGACCAAGATAGGGTATAACACGTGCCTCGGTATGATCGGGTGCAGGTTATCATATAAGTCATGCGGAGAAGACCCGTTCTTGTCGTGAACTTCGGTTCTCAGTATGTCCAGCTCATAGCGAGGAGGGTGAGGGAACTGGGCGTTTACAGCGAGATAGTCCACTGGGACGAGTCCTTTGAAGTTATCAGGGAGAAGGACCCCTTCGGGGTGATCTTCTCGGGAGGTCCAGCGTCCGTATACCAGAAGGGGGCTCCCCTCCCCGACAAGAGGATATATACCTTAGGTGTTCCCATACTGGGCATATGCTACGGCCTTCAGGTTATTGTCCACCAGATGGGTGGTAAGGTTGAGAGGGCGGAGAAACAGGAATACGGAAGGGCGAGGCTTAGGGTCCTCAGGGAGGACCCCCTCCTTGAAGGCCTACCGAGGGAGTTTGACGTCTGGATGAGCCACGCGGACAAGATCTCCGTTCTTCCGGAGGGTTTCACAACCGTTGCGGTCTCTGAAAACTCCCCCCACGCGGTGGTGAGAGATGAGAGCGGTATCTTTTACGGCCTCCAGTTCCACCCAGAGGTGGTCCACACCTCCTTCGGCAAGGAGATCTTAGCCAACTTCCTCTTCAGGGTCTGTCGGGCGGAGAGAAACTGGGAGATGGGGGATCTCGTTCAGGAAAAGATAGAGGAGATAAGGGAGAGGGTAGGAGACTCAAGTGTGATAGCGGCCCTATCGGGAGGTGTGGATTCAACGGTAGCTTCCGTTCTCGTCCACAGGGCTGTGGGAGATAAGCTCCACTGCATCTTTATAGACCACGGACTGCTTAGGCTCGGAGAGAGGGAGGAGGTGGAGAGGAACCTGAGGTCCCTGGGCCTTCGCCTCAGGGTCGTGGACGCGGGCAGGGAGTTCCTGAAAAGGCTAAAGGGGGTTGAGGACCCGGAGGAGAAGAGGAGGATAATAGGAAACACATTCATAGAGGTCTTTGAAAGGGAGGCGGTGAAGATCCCGGGTGTAAGGTTCCTGCTTCAGGGGACCTTATATCCTGACGTGGTTGAGAGTGCAGGTATAAAGGGCTCCGCCAAGATAAAGACCCACCACAACGTAGGAGGCCTCCCCGAGAAGATGAACCTTGAGCTCATAGAACCTTTCAGGGACCTCTTCAAGGACGAGGTAAGGGAGATAGGAAGGATCCTGGGCGTTCCGGAGGAGATACTTAAAAGGCATCCATTCCCCGGACCTGGCTTGGCGATAAGGATCATAGGTGAGGTTAAGGAGGAGGACCTTGAGATCCTCAGGAGGGCGGACCACATATTCATTGAGGAACTGAAGAAGAACGGTTATTACGACAGGGTCTGGCAAGCCTTCGCTGTCCTGCTCCCCATAAGAACCGTCGGCGTTATGGGGGACGTGAGGACCTACGAGAAGGTCATAGCCCTGAGGGCTGTGGAGAGCACGGACGGTATGACCGCGGACTGGTTCAGGTTCCCTTACGACTTCCTGGACCACGTCGTGAGGAGGATAGTGAACGAGGTGAAGGGAGTAAACAGGGTAGTCTACGACATATCCTCCAAGCCCCCCTCCACGATCGAGTGGGAGTGATCACTTGGGAGGACACTTAGGTGATCTGGGCCTGTCTTTGAACTTCAGATCCCACTCAATCGCTTCCTTGACCGCCCT
>JAJRQX010000186.1 GCA_024280065.1 Aquificota bacterium | reverse complement strand
CGTTCTCATTATCTTGAGGCAGTTGAGGAAAGGTGTGGCCACGGTTGAAAACCAGTACGGGAGGTTCGTAACGGAGGAAGGGAACCTTAAGGCCCAAAGGCTCGTATCGGAAGTCTTTGAGCTTAGGAAGGAGTTTGAGTGGAGAGGCTTAGGTGTTATTCCCTATAGTTCCCTGAAGATAAGGAAGGAATTTGCAGATTTTGACGGAGAGAGGAAGTTCCATATAAACATCCCTGAACCTAGGGAGCACCCAGCCTGCATATGTGGGAAGGTCATAAGAGGTGTTGCCTTACCTACGGATTGCAAGCTTTTTGGAACGGTATGCACCCCTTATAATCCAGTAGGGTCCTGTATGGTATCCTCCGAGGGAGCATGCGCTGCATATTACAGATACAGGAGGCATATGCAGGAGGCTAAAGTATGAGGATCCTTTTCCTGTGCTATAGGTTTAATTCCCTCTCCCAGAGACTCTACTGTGAGCTCACGGAAAGGGGACACGAAGTCTCAATTGAGCTTGATGTCCACCCGGATCTCATGATAGAGGCAGTGGATCTTTTCAAGCCTGATATAGTCATAGCTCCGTTCTTGAGGAGGAAGATACCCCAGGATGTGTGGAGGCGCTACACTACCCTTGTGGTTCATCCTGGGGTAAGGGGTGACAGGGGACCCTCCGCCCTGGATTGGGCAATTCTCAGAGGTGAGAAGATGTGGGGTGTGACTCTTATAGAGGCAACGGAAGAGTACGATGCGGGAGATGTTTGGGCCTGGAGAGAGTTCCCTATGAGGTTCGCTAAGAAGTCAAGCTTGTATAGGAACGAGGTAACCGAGGCTGCGGTTGAGTGTGTCCTTGAAGCTTTAGAGAAGTTTGGGAAGGGCAATTTCAGGCCTGAACCCCAGGAGAGGTCTCTCTGGAATCCGAAGATGGGTCAGGACGTAAGGAGAGTAAACTGGGACATAGACACAACAGATCAGGTCCTTAGAAAGGTATACGCCAGTGATGGCCAGCCAGGAGCTTTAAGTGTCTTGGAGGGGAAGGAGGTATATCTATACAACGCCTTCAGAGAGGGTTCTCTGAGGGGAAGGCCCGGGGAGATCATAGCGGTAAGGGATGAAGCTGTTTGCGTAGCCACAGTAGACGGTGCAGTCTGGATCACCCACCTCCGTGAGAGGGGGAAGGGAACTATAAAGTTACCAGCCCTAAGGGTACTACCCCATATTAGGGACAGGGTGCCTGAAGTGAAGATAAAACCTTGGGAGTCTGTAGATTTTCCGACTTACAGGGAGATAGTTTACGAGGAGAGGAACGGTGTGGGTTACATACACTTCAACTTTTACAACGGAGCCATGTCAACCGAGCAGTGTGAAAGGTTGAGGGAGGTGGTCAGATACGCTAAAAGGAGACCTGTGAGGGCCATAGTGCTCCTAGGACAGGAGGACTTCTTCTCCAACGGTATGAACCTGAACACCATAGAGAACGCAGAGAGCCCGGCTGACGAGTCTTGGAGGAACATAAACGCTATGGACGATCTATGCGAGGAGATCCTAAAGACGCCAGACAAGCTGACTGTGGCCGGCATCCAAGGGAACGCAGGAGCCGGAGGGGTCTTTCTTGCCCTTACATGTGACCTGGTCTTCGCAAGGGAAGGTGTGGTCCTGAACCCCCACTACAAGAATATAGGTAACCTATACGGGTCCGAGTTCTGGACCTACACACTACCCAAAAGGGTGGGTTGGGAGAAGGGGAGGGAGATAATGGAAAGGCGCATGCCTATGAGCTCACGTGAGGCATCCAGGATAGGGCTCATAGATGGATGCTTCGGCAGAACTCCTGTTGAGTTCAGGGAAATGCTCAGGACAAAGGTGGAGGGATTTGTGAGGTCTCCCGACTTCGTTAAGTTCATAGACGGGAAGATCAGGGAAAGGACTGACCCTTCCTGGCTTGAGATGATAGAGAAGTGCAGGAGGGAAGAGCTTGAACGTATGAAGCTCAACTTCTACGGCTTTGACACCTCCTATCATATAGCCAGATACTACTTCGTCCGCAGGACGCCCCACTTCAGGACTCCTCCCTACCTTGCCCTCCACAGAAGGTCAGCATATCCTAGGTAGGAGCTCTCCTGATGGTGGGTCAAGAATCCTTTCAGCACCGTAGGGTGTCTTCAGAACTACCCTGCCCTTCCCCTTGGAGACCACACTTCCCACGATTGCGGCATCTTTGCCTTTGGGGTGCTTCCTGAGAAGATCAAGGGCCTTCTCACCTTCATCCTGACCCACGCAAACCACCACCATACCCTCGTTAGCTAAGTGGGTTGGTTCAAAGCCGAGCATCTCACAGATACCCCTAACCTGGTCCTTTACGGGGATCCGCTCCTCATCAACCTCTATCTGGACCTGTGATGCATCTGCCCACTCGTTCAAAACCGCGGCAAGACCGCCTCTCGTCGGGTCCCTCATAGCTCTGAGAGTCTTCAGCTCCTTGAGGAGAGGTTCTATAAGGTCCCAGAGGGGGGAGCAGTCGCTCTCAAGGTCCATGTCCATGTTTATACCTTCCCTCTCCGCTATCACCGTGGCTCCGTGGTCCCCTACAGTCCCCGATACGAGAATGAGATCTCCCGGCTGGAGGTTTCGGGAGGAGAGGCCATTTCGGAGCACCTCCCCTATACCGGAGGTGGTTATGAATACACCGTCCACTTGACCCTTCGGGACCACCTTTGTGTCACCCGCAACTATCCGGAGGCTTACCTCCTCCGCTGTCTCCTTCATGCTCCTCACGATCCTCTTCAGGTCCTCAAGGGGAAAGCCCTCCTCTATTATGAAGGAGACGGACATGAAGATTGGCTTTGCTCCCGTCACCGCAAGGTCGTTCACGGTCCCAGAGACAGCCAACTTCCCTATGTCCCCGCCTCTGAAGAATATGGGAGATACTGTAAAACCATCCGTGGTGAAGGCTATCCTTCTGGGAACATCAAGGAGTGCGGAGTCTTCAAGGTCAGTAAGGACAGGATCAGAGAACTCCCTAAGGAAGACCTCCTCTATGAGCTTTCTTGTTTCCTCGCCCCCGGATCCGTGGGCAACCGTGATGAACTTCATTCCTACCCTCCTTCAGTGGCTCGTGCAGACAGAACAGACGTCAAAGCTCCTGAGAACTATGTGGGCTATCTTCCTTGATGTAAGACCTATCATAGCCTTCTCAACCACCCCCAAATACCTGTCGTCCCTCGGACCTAAGTTCCATACGGTGGGTGTGATTATATCGTAGTAGGCTATCCTCCCCCTCTCAACCCTTACCTTGTGTATCAGGGTTCCCCTTGCAGCTTCCACAACGCCGACACCTTTCCCCGAAAACTTCTTAGGATCCACTCCAGGATCCACCCAACTCTCCTCCGAGAGGTCAACTCTCCTCAACTTTTCAAGGATAGCCAGGGATAGGATAAGTATCTCATCAACTCTCGCCCAGACCCTCACCAGTACGCTGTCCTTAAACTTCCTGTAGAGGGAAGTGATCCTCGGGTTCTTCGATATGATCTGCCTTGCCAGGGGACCTGTCTCGAAGGGGAGACCCCTGTACCTAGCTGTCTTTGACCAGCTGTAACCTTTCCCGTTCCTTGATAGGAAGGAGTGTGTGTCCAGCTCCGAAACTTTGCTGAGGTTAAACTCACAGGTCCTCTTGGACTTAACCCCTGAGGAGATGCACGGATGTATGCTACCACCCGTCAGGAACCTTCCATAGCTCCTTCCAGCGATATCAAGACCATTTTCCAAACACACTTCTGCGAATGTCCCGAGGTCTCCTATCACCTTGCTCAGGAGGTTTGATCCCCTCAGCTTCAGGTAACTCCTCCAGTCCATGCCTACCACTTTCTCCTCAAAAAAGCTGATCACCCTGTTCACGAGGGCCTCCACCTTCCTGATGTCTGCTTCCATTGGATCGCAAGTAACACCCCCTGGGACCATATAGGAGTTGTGGGGCCATTGGCCTGCGATGAGGGCTATGGCTTTGGTAGCGTAGTTACTCGCCTCTATACCCTCCTTCCACCGTGAACCTGTGAAGGGTCCGAACCTCTCCTTCAGTTCAGGTTTCAGCTTGACCAACTCCGGCATGAAGTATAGGTAGAACCATCTTATGTGGTTCTGGACTATCTCAAGGGAGGTGGTCACATCTCTTAAGATTTCAGCCTTACGAGTGATCCCGACCCTCCTCCCGGCTCTCCTGTAAGCATCCTCTATAGCCTCCACCGTTGCCCTCAGATGAGCGTGTCCGCAGATCCCGCAGACCCTCGGTGTTATCACCAATGCGTCCAGGATCGGTCTTCCTTTGAGTATATTCTCAAAACCCCTGTAGGTGGGTACTACCACGTAGGCATCCTTTATCCTACCGTCCGACCAGAAGACCTTAAGCTCAACCTCCCCTTCCAATCTGGTAAGCAGGTCCCTAGTCATCCTCATCCAGGAGCCTCCTCCTGAGCCTATCGGGAGTGAAGGTCTTGGCCACTCCTGACATCATTATGTATCCCCTTAGAGACACACCTGGCGGTAACTCAGCTGGTATACCCATGTTGTATTTTGTCTCCCAGATGTTCTCCCTTGGAAAGTCAAACTCTGTGCACCCGAAGCAGGGCTGACCGGACCTGGTCTTGGAGCTAACACCGTTCCAGAGGATCCTGTTGCAGGAGGACCTTGTCATAGGTCCCCTGCACCCGAACCTGTAAAACAAACAGCCTTCCTTCCTGCCCAAGACCTCAGCCTCTACCCTCCACTCGTAATACTGGTTTCTCAGACACCCGTCGTGGGTGAAGTAGGTATAGAACTCCTTAGGTCTTCCGAGACTGTCAAGCTTGGGAGGTCTCCCAGATGCTATCTGAAGGACCGTGCTTATGAACCACTCTGGGTGAACTGGACACCCGGTCAGGTTTATTACAGGCAGGCCAGACTTTGACCTGAATCCATCTCCGAGGAACCCTCCCCTTTCCGTGAACCTGAATTGTAAACCCTTTACCGAACCCTCTTTCAGGGCTGGTATGTTACCGTAAGCCGCACAGTTCCCCACTGCGATGACGTAGTTCGCTACACCGCACAGCTTTCTGAGAACCTCATCAAACCTCATGTCCAATACGGTGTAGAGCCCCTTTCCCCTTTCCCTGACAGCCCCCTCCACAGCTAATATATCGAGCCTGACATCTCCCTTGAGGACAGCCTCAACGGTTTTTTCTAAGTCCTCATCTAGGGACAGACCCGGGTGGACAAGGAGGTTTACCTTCTTAAGGAAGGTGTTCAGAAGCGTCTCTTCCGCACAGAGTAAGGACTGGGTGTTTCCACCGCAGGTAAGCCCCTGGATCCAGAGGAGGTTCAGTTTCTCCATACGCCTTATAATTTAAATTAGTTATGTGCCTGGCCGTCCCGTCAAGGATACTTAAGATAAAGGAAGATAACACAGCTCTCGTGGAGACCCTTGGTGTCAGGAGGGTGGTTTCCCTTGACCTCATTCAGGAAGAAGTTAAGGAGGGGGACTATGTCCTGATACATGTCGGGTTCGCCATACAGAAGCTAAACGAGGAGGAAGCAAGGAAGAGTCTGGAGCTCTTCGAGGAGGCCCTAAGATCTGAGGGCGTTCCAGATATTTAGGGCGACCTCATCCACGTAGTCCATTAGGGGTTTTTCCAAAACACCCTCTCCGTGGAGGAAGACCATACCTCCCATAGGACCCATTATGGTGACGAAGGCCGGAAAGAACCCCTGGTTCCTCAGCTCTCCCCTCTCAACACCTTTTGATAGGAGGACCATTATCTCGGTGACCACCTCACCGACACAGGCGAAACCCTGACATCCATCTTGGAACACCTCCCTGTTGGCCAGGAAGACCCTAAGGAAGTAGTCTATGAGTTCGGGTTCCTTAAGGGATATTTCAAAGAAGCTCTCTACAAGCTTCCTGATCTTCTCCTTGGTGGGTATGTCCTCCTCGTTTATGGCCCTGAGCCTCTCGGCCACCCATCTTGAAACGGTCAGCATCACCTCCTTCGCGAGCTCCTCTTTGGACTCAAAGTAGTTATATAGGTTCCCCACGCTCATACCGAGGCTCTGGGCTATGTCCGGCATGGTTGTTGAGTAGTAGCCCTTCTGGGCAAAGAGCCTGCAGGCTGTTCTTATTATCTGGATTTTCTTCTCTTCCTTGAACTTTTCACGGGCTACTTTCCTGTTCACGCACCCAACCTCTTCTTTATGTAGTTTAACCACTCCTCCATACCTTCCTCTGTTTTGGAGGACACCAAGATCACGTCAATGGATGGGTTAACGGTCTTGGCCAGCTTAACAGCTCTTTCTATGCTGAAGTCAACGTAGGGTAAGAGGTCCGTTTTGGTGATAAGCATGAGGTCTGCGGATCTGAATATAATTGGATACTTCTCGGGTTTGTCGTCTCCCTCCGTCACAGAAAGCAGAACCACGTTCAGATGGGCTCCCACATCGTATGAGGCTGGACATACAAGGTTCCCTACATTTTCTATGAATACGATGTCAAGGTCTTCAAGTGGGAGACTGTGGATCCCTTCGTGGACCATAAAAGCATCAAGGTGGCATGCCTGACCGGTCGTTATCTGGACCACAGGAACACCCCTCGCCCTCAGGCGGTCCGTATCTCTGCTCGTTTCAAGATCTCCCTCCACTACCCCTATCCTGAACTCACCTCTGAGCAGGTCTGCAGTCTTCTCAAGGAGTGTGGTCTTCCCCGCCCCAGGGGAGCTCATGAGGTTCACCGCTAGTATGTGGTGCCTGCTGAAGTGTTCCCTGTTCTTCTCCGCTTGTAAGTCATTCTCCTCAAGGATCTTGGAAGAGACCTCAAGGATCTTCTTGGTATGCCCACAGCCACACTCGGAGCACATAACAGACCCCCTGAACAATCGTTCAGGAATAATATAGCTCAGCCAACGTTCCTGTAAACCGCCTGTCCTAGGGCTATACCCCCGTCGTTGGGAGGGACCTTCTGGTGGGTGTGGATCCTGTACCCTTTCCCCTCCAAGAGTTCCCTCACCCTTGAGACGAGCGGGTCGTTTTGGAAGACACCCCCAGAAAGGCAAACATCTTCAAGCCCTAACTCTTTCACCACCTCAAAAATTATCCTTGCAAGGGTGTTTATGAACCTTGACGGGACCCTGTTCCTCTGCTTGTCCTCAAGAATAGCCACTATGGTGGGTCTCCAGTCCACTTCACCCTCTTTGATTTCGTATGGGTAGTGTCCTCTCTCGTAAGGATCAAACATGTCCTCCAGTATCATGGCCGCCTGGCCCTCAAAGGAGATCTTGTGCTTCACACCCAAAAGGGAGGCTACACCATCAAAGAGCCTCCCCACCGAGGAGGCTATGGGGGAGTTTAAGCCCTTCTTCCATATAGTTATGAGGCAATTAAGCTCCTTCTCTGCGAAAACACCCCTCATTAGCTCCCTTGCCCTCTCCTCACCGAGGGTTTCAAGGATAAGGGACAGGGCGACCCTTCTAGGCTCCTTTACAGCCTTTTCACCCCCTATCAGCCTGAAGGGTTTGAACCTAAACATCCTTTTAAAGTCCTGGTAGTTTACAATAAGGAACTCCCCTCCCCACACAGTTCCATCCGTCCCATAGCCGGTCCCGTCCCACGCAATGCCAAGGACCTCTCCCTTCAAACCTTTTTCTGCCATGCAGGAGAGTATATGGGCTACGTGGTGCTGGACCTTTACAATGGGAATTCCCTTAGACCTAGCGAACTCCTCCGCCCACCTTGTAGTTTCGTACCTCGGGTGTAGGTCTGCCATCACCATCTCAGGCTCAAAGCCGTATAGGTACATGAGGTCAAGGACAGACTCTTCAAAAGCCTTCAAGGTCGGGAAATTGTCTACGTCTCCTACGTGCTGGCTCATTATGACCCTGTCCTCAAAGCCTATCGCAAAGGTGTTTTTGAACATACCCCCGACCGCGAGAACCTTCTTCCTGAGTCTGAAGGGGAGAACTACAGGCATGGGAGTGTATCCCCTTGACCTCCTTATCGGGGTCGGGATACCCCCTACCACCTTCACCACAGAGTCATCGCACCTTCTTTTTATCTCCCTGTTGTGGACCAGGATGTAATCGGCTATAGGGGACAGCTTCCTCAGGGCCTCCCTGTTGTCCTTGACTATAGGCTCCTCCGAGAGATTGCCAGAGGTGGCCACTACGGGTGTGTTCAGCTCCCTGAGGATAATGTGGTGCAGAGGTGTGTATGGCAGGAAGACCCCTATCCTCTTCAGACCGGGGGCCACGGAGGGTGCAAGGTCTTTTCTCTTTCTGACGAGGACTATGGGCCTTTCCGGTGCTGTGATCAGGCTCCTTTCAAGGTCAGTCAACTGGGCGAAATCCTCCACTTGGTCTAAATCCCTAAACATGACCGCGAAGGGTTTCTCTTTTCTCCTCTTTCTCTCCCTTAAAGTCCTTACCGCCTTTTCGTTCAGTGCATCGCAGATAAGATGGAAACCCCCAATACCCTTTACAGCCATTATATAGCCTTTTCTTATGAAGTCGACAGTCCACCTTAGGGCTTCATCACCTTCTCCGAGAACACTCCCTCTCCTGTCAATTAAGGTCAGCCACGGACCGCAGGCAGGACAAGCGTTTGGTTGTGCATGAAACCTTCTGTCCATCGGGTCTTCATACTCTTCCCTACACTTAAAGCACATCTCAAAAACCTTCATGGTGGTGTTGGGTCTGTCGTAAGGGAGCCTCTCTATGATCGTGAAGCGGGGGCCGCAGTTGGTGCAGTTGGTAAACGGATACCTGTAGCGCCTGTCCAAGGGGTTGAAAACCTCCCTAAGACACTCCTCACAAGTGGCTATGTCCGGGAGTATGACTACCTCTTTACCCCCTTTCTCTTCGCTCTCCCTTATCTCAAAGGTCCTGTAGCCTATTGGTTCCAGAAACTCCACCTCTTGGGAGTAGATCCTCGCGAGGGGAGGTTTCTCTGTGTTCAGTTTCATTAAGAAGGCGTCCACTTTCCCTTTCTCACCTTCCACCTCAAGAGTGACTCCAGAGGTGTCGTTTACAACCCAACCTTGAAGGTTAAGGCTCCCAGCTATCCTGAAGACGAAAGGGCGAAAGCCGACTCCCTGGACAGCCCCCTTAATTCTTACCCTCAGCCGAACCCTCATGGCACTCCATCTCAAGCCTCTTGAGTATGAGTCCATCACCCCCAGAGGCCTCCGTATTCAGAGACCCACAGAATGGACACACGAATCTCGGTTCCTCCAGACCGGAAACCTTCCCACAGTCCCTACACCTCAGGTCCAACTTCTCTATCTCTATAACAAGCTCCGCACTTTCCGCCACGGTTCCCTCCTTAAACGTATCAAAGGCCACCTTAAGCAGGTGGGGTTCAACTCCCGAGAGGACGCCGACACTTACCACGATCTCCGTGACCCTCTCTGCCCTGTTCTTCCGCGCGTATCTTTCTATCAAGTCCAGAAGGTTCTGGACTATGGAGAACTCGTGCATAGTTTTCAATATATGCTGAGTGAACAATCTTTCATCTTTATAAGACAGGCTTATAAAAGCCTTAAGGATTTCTTTATTGACAGCTGAGTGCCTGTCTGGATTATATAATTGAGTGATTATTCATTTAGTTTTGGAGGCGGGAAGATGGAGACCTTCTGGGAGGCTTTCAAACGGCATGGCGTGAGCAGGAGGGACTTTATTAAGTTCGCTACCACTCTGACGGGCTTTATGGGTCTTGCACCGAGCATGGTTCCCACTGTTATTAGGGCGATGGAGACTAAACCAAGGGTTCCCGTGATATGGATACACGGGCTTGAGTGCACATGCTGTAGCGAGTCTTTTATAAGGTCGGCCACTCCTTTAGTCTCCGACGTGGTTCTGTCCATGATATCCCTTGAATACGACGACACCTTGTCCGCTGCCGCAGGAGATGCTGTGGAGGAGCACAGGAGGAGAATAATAAAGGAATACTGGGGAAACTACATACTCGCCGTTGAGGGGAACCCTCCACTTGGTGAAGAGGGTATGTTCTGCGTGGTGAACGGGAAACCATTCCTTGAGCACTTAAAGGAGTCGGCCGAGGGGGCAAAAGCGGTTATAGCCTGGGGTAGCTGTGCCTCCTGGGGTTGTGTTCAGGCGGCTAGACCAAACCCGACCACAGCAGTTTCTATAGACAAGGTTATAAAGGACAAGCCAGTAGTAAAGGTGCCTGGATGTCCGCCCATAGCTGAGGTGATGACCGGAGTGATCATGTATATGGTCCTCTTTGGCAAGATACCTCCCTTAGACTCCCAGGGTAGGCCCAAGATGTTCTACGGGAACAGGATCCACGACACCTGTTACAGGAGGGCTTTCTTCAACGCCGGTCAGTTCGTTGAGAGGTTTGACGATGAAGGAGCCAAGAAAGGTTGGTGCCTCTACAAGGTGGGGTGCAGAGGACCGACAACATATAACCAGTGCGGTAGTATGAGGTGGTACAACGGCCTTTCATACCCCATCCAGGCGGGCCACGGGTGTATAGGCTGTTCGGAAAAGGACTTTTGGGACAATGGACCCTTCTACGAGAGACTGACTCACATACCGGTTCCGAGGCAAGAGGCTGACGCTGACAAGGTGGGTGCTGTCGCCGCGGCTGCTGCTGTGGGCGGTGCTGTGGTTCACGGGATCCTATCAAAGATAAGGAACTCCAAGAAGAGAGAGGAGGTGTAAGGTATGAAGAGGGTAGTTATCGACCCAGTTACAAGGATAGAGGGACACCTGAGACTTGAGGTCATAGTGGACGAAAAGACGGGCAAGGTAAAGGACGCTGTCTCAGTAGGAACTATGTGGAGGGGTATAGAGATAATACTCAGAGGCAGAGACCCAAGAGACGCCTGGGCCTTTGCCCAGAGGATATGCGGTGTCTGCACCTCTATACACGCTTTGGCCTCAGTTAGATGTGTGGAGGATGCCCTTAGCATAAAGATACCCAAGAACGCTAACTACATCAGGAATATAATGTACGGCTCCCTCCAGGTCCATGACCACCTTGTCCATTTCTATCATCTTCATGCCCTTGATTGGGTTTCACCTATTGAAGCCCTTAAAGCGGACCCAGTAGCCACCGCTGCTCTTCAAAACAAGCTCATTGAAAAATACGGATCGATCGCAGATCTCATGCCCGACCCCTTAGGCAGAAGGGCGTATCCCAGGAAGTTTCCTAAAGCCACACCCGGCTACTTCAGAACTTTCCAGGAGAGGATAAAGAAGCTCGTAGAGAGTGGTCAGCTTGGCATATTCGCAGCCCACTGGTGGGACCATCCCGACTACAAACTCCTGCCCCCGGAGGTTCACCTCATAGCCGTGGCCCATTACCTCAACATGCTTGACGTCCAGAGAGAACTTTTCATACCCCAAGTGGTTTTCGGCGGCAAGAACCCTCATCCCCACTACATAGTGGGCGGTATGATGTGCTCAATATCCATGGACGATATGAACGCACCCGTGAACGCAGAAAGGCTGGCTGTGGTTGAAGATGCGATATACACCCAGGCCGAGGCGGTAAACCTCTTCTACCTCATAGACCTGATAGCTATAGGCCACATGTATGTCCAGAAGGGCTGGATATACGGGGGAGGTTTGGCGAAGAGGAGGGTTCTGGGCTACGGCGATCTCCCGGACGAACCTTACGAGAGCATAAAGGGAGGGGACTTTCACGATAAGATCCTGTACCACTGCAACGGTGTGGTGGAGAACTTCTCCGAGGGTGTGGAGAAAGCCAGATACTACCCAATGGTTGGTAAGGACTTCACAGATCCTGAGGTGATACAGGAGTTCGTCTCCCACTCCTGGTATAGGTATCCTGATGAAACGAAGGGCCTCCACCCCTGGGAGGGTGTAACCCAGCCTAACTACACAGGCCCAAAGGAGGGAACCAAGACCAACTGGAAGTATGTGGATGAGGAGGGCAAGTATTCTTGGATCAAGGCCCCCAGATGGAGGGGCAAACCCTGTGAGGTAGGACCTTTAGCTAGATACATAGTCACATACACAGCTGTGAAACAGGGTCATGTGAAGCCCTCCTGGGTGGACGAGATGATAGTCAGGCAGGTAGAATTCGTCTCCGAGGTGCTGGGTCTCCCTCCCCATATCTGGATGCCAACTACGGTTGGCAGGACAGCGGCGAGGGGGCTTGAGGCCCAGGTGGGTGTGGCGGCTAACCTATACTTCCTCAAGAAGCTATATGAGAACATAAAGGCAGGTGATACAGCTGTGGCTAACGTGGAAAGGTGGGACCCTTCTTCCTGGCCTAAGACGGCCAAGGGTGTGGGCATAACCGAAGCTCCGAGGGGAGCATTAGGCCACTGGATAGTGATAGAGGACGGAAAGATAAAAAACTACCAGTGCGTCGTCCCCACAACCTGGAACGGCTCACCGAGGGACCATAAAGGACAGCAGGGAGCTTTTGAGGAGTGCATGAAGGACACGGTAGTGAAGATACCCGAAAAGCCCGTGGAGATACTGAAGGGTATCCACTCCTTTGACCCATGTCTCGCCTGCTCAACCCACCTCTACGATACTGAGGGAAGAGAGATCGTCAGCGTAAGGGTTCAGGGGAGCGTCCCTGTAACTTAGGAGGTGCGTCATGAGGATTTACGTCTTCAGTCCTGGACTCAGGATCTGGCACTGGGTAAACTTCCTGACCATACTCGTCCTGTTTGGGACAGGTCTTTACATAGGCAACCCTTTCTTCTCGGGACCGCCCGGTATAGAAGCTACCCACGCTTACGGTGAAGGCTTGACCATGGGCTTCATCAGAAAGATACATTTCTTGGCGGGCTATATACTTCTCGCATCTTTCATCTTCAGGGTGATCATAGGGATCTTCAGCAAAAGGGACAGGATGGTCCTGCCGAGATTCTGGACGAGGGATTACTGGTCCAGCCTAAAGGAAATAACCCTGAAATACCTCCTCTTGAAGAAGGACTCGGATGGGAGGGAGTATATAAGGAATGCCTGCGCGAGGACCGCTTACCCACTCATATACCTCGCCATACTCTTCATGATAGTTACGGGCTTCGGCATGTACGGGCTCTCGAACCCTGGCGGTTTTTGGTCCTCACTTCTGGGGTGGGTGGTGTGGGCTTTAGGCGGAGAGTTCCAAACCCACATGTGGCATCGCTGGGTAGCCTGGCTGATAATAGTGGCGGCTATTCTCCACGTTTACTTCGTCATAAGGGAGGAGATCATCAGAAGGAACGGAGAGATCTCCTCCATGATAAACGGCTACAAGTATTTTGAGAAAGAACCCGCTGACATAGGTGATCTGAAGTGAGCAGGGTGGTTGTTTTAGGTGTGGGGAATTTGCTACTTTCGGACGAGGGGATCGGCGTGGTGGCCATAAGAAAGCTTGCAGAGAGGTTCCTCTTCCCTGAGGGGGTTGAAGTTATAGACGGTGGCACTGTAGGTATGGGCCTGATATACCACTTGGAGGGGGTCGAGAAGCTACTGATAATTGATGCGGTCTTGGGGGGAGGAGAGCCCGGTACAATCTATGTCCTGAAGGGGGAGGAGGTTAAGAAGGCCTTCAGAGGAAAGCTCTCCATGCACGACCTCGGGATCCAAGAGGTCCTGAGCCTCTTTGACCTCCTTGGCAGGTTTCCGAAGGAGGTAGTTATTGTAGGTATAGAACCTAAGGAAATAAAGGTGGGGTGTTCCCTCTCAAGGGAGGTGGAGGAGAACATTGATAGGCTCATTGAAGAGGTTCTTAACCAGCTGAGGTCATGGGGAGTTGAACCCTTAAGGAGGTGTAAGCCATGTTGAAGAGAACTGTGCTTCTGAAGACCCTTCTGTTGGTGTCCTTCACTTTCGCACATGTGAAGCCCTTCCCTCATACCCACGTAGGTTTCCTCCACCCAGAGGAGGTGGTTGTTATCCTGGGATCAGCGTTGGCCTTAGGGGTAGCAGGTTTCCTCTTATACAGGCGTGTAAAAGGCGGGGTTTGAATCGTGCTAATGAACGGACCTGCCATACTAAAGGAGATACTCCAAGCCCTGAAGGACCTCTATGAGAAAGGGGAGACCCATGTGATATACATAAACAAGATACCGATAACGCCAGAGGACAGGGAGCTGATCCTTGACGTTTTGGGAGAAGGTAAGGTCAGGATAACCTATAAGTCTGAAACCCAACCCGCTGAGTGGAGGGAGACGGGCATATATGGCGTTTGGATAGGTGTCTTTTACGGTAGGGACGGGAAGCCCATCCTTGAGACAATAGAGATAACGGACTTCCCCAGGCTCGCAGCTGCCCAAAGGGAAGACATAGGTGAGTCTGTGAAGGTCCTGGAGGAAAGGCTGAGGTCCATATCCAACTCCTAATACAATACTTATCTTATGGATATACTCGTCCTCAAGGATATCAAAAAGTCCTTCGGGAGGACGGAGGTTCTCAGAGGAGTTTCCTTCACGGTAAGAAAGGGGGAGGTCTTTGGGTTTGTAGGACCGAACGGGGCGGGGAAGACGACCACCATGAAGATAGTCATGGACTTCATAAGACCGGACTCGGGCGAGGTCCTCATGTTCGGAAGCTCCAACAGGGACTCAAAGGTAAAGAGGAGGGTCGGCTTCCTCCCTGAACACCCTTATTTCTACACGAACATAACGGGTAAGGAGTGTTTGAAGTTTATCCAGACTACACTATCCATAGATAAGGGCGAGTTCTGGGAAAGGTGTATGTATTACGCTAAGAAGATCCAGATAGACTGGGCCCTTGACAAAAAGCTCTCCGAATACTCAAAGGGTATGCTCCAGAGGTT
>JAJRQX010000185.1 GCA_024280065.1 Aquificota bacterium | reverse complement strand
CTTTTACCTTCCTGAAGTCTCGGAGAGCGAGATTGAGGCTCTATACTTGATCCTCAAAAACACGGTGAACAGGAAGAGGGACAGAGTTTTCTTTTACCCTGTTGAGGAGATAGAAGTCTTTGAAGGATATCCTTACGAACCTTGGTCTGTGGAAATTTTATGAGGAGGATAATCTTTATCACAGACTTCGCAACTGTCACAAAACAGGGAGAAAGGCTCATCTTCAGGAACGGTAAAGGTAGATGGGGTGTCCCCGTAAGATATGTAGACATGATCCTTGTCTCCGGTAAGACTACCTTCTCAGGGGACGCCGTAAACCTGATACTCAAAGAGGGCATTCCTGTATTTTTCTTCACCAGACTATATAGGTTCAAGGGGGTTCTTACGAACACAGCTTACGTGAGGATGTCTTCAAAAAAGGTTAAACAACTTGAGGCGTTCATGACAAGACGGATTCATATAGCGAAGGAGATAGTCCGCAGGAAAGTAGAGCTTATAGGTGAGACCTTCAGGGTGGACGTTTCTGAAGAGATAAACCAGCTGAGCGAGGCTTCCTCGGTTCAGGAGATCATGGGGATTGAGGGGAGGGCTTCAAGGAAGATGTTTGAAAGGTTCGGGGAGAACATAAGCCCCTCCAGCCTCAGGTTCAACGGAAGGTCCTACCATCCGCCAAGGGACGAAGTGAACGCACTCCTCAGTCTTACCTATACCCTCTGTTACTGTCTTGCGTTCCCCCTACTCCTATTCTCAGGATACGACCCCTTTATCTCCTTCCTCCACACAGGTAGAGGGACCCACATGCCACTATGCTCCGACGTAATAGAGCCCGTTAGACCGGTTGCTACCAAACTACTTGAGGAGCCTCTACTGAGGGAACTTTTCGGACCAAAGGACTTTTCAAAGACGGACTCAGGATACCTACTCAAGAGAGAAGCCTTACCAAAATTCCTTAACTGGTTTGAGGACGTTAAAGGTACACTGGTAGAAAGAATAAAGGATTCGGTTCTAATGCTCGGGGGTCTGGTCCGATGAGGTTTGTGGTCTGCTACGATGTTTCGGACAACTCAAAGAGGATGAAGGTGATGAAGAGGTTAAAAAACAGAGGCTTCCACGCCCAACTCAGTTTCTTTGAGGTGGAGACGGAAAGGGCGGACCCCCTTCTCGTAGAGGTAAAGGAACTTCTTGAGTCCACAGACAGGTTCGCTGTTGTGAGGTTGAGCAAAAGGGGAAAGATAAGGAGGATAGGTTCTCTCCTGGAGGGCATGGAGTGGGTCCTCTGAGAATACTATTCATAACTGACCCTAAGAAGGTAAAGGATTTAACAGTGGACAGAGTGGTGGGGTTCAAAGGTATCCTCTCCTTCTCCAAGTCAGAAAGACTGAAGGAGTTTAAGCTCCCCACAGCGGTTGTGGGTAAAGAAGGAGTGGACCTTTTCAACATAACCTTTCTGGAGGGTAGTGCAGACCTGAAAGGTTTCATCCGGGACCTTTGGCGGACTGTCTGGACCATCAACGGCCAGATGCTCAAGGCTTTATGCGTGCGTGACATCAAGACTCTCACAGCCTGGCTCAGTTTAGAACCTCTCCTCTTTAACACATCCTCCAGTTTCCTTATCCTCGCTTTTTCCCACAGGACTCTCAAAGCTGACCCTGAAAGGGACCTCGGTGGTATCCATCTCTGGAGGGTCCTTTTTCTCCCTACCATAACATACGTGGTCCTTAAGGAGGTCATAAAGACGGTTAAGTTTGGAGCTCCAAGGATAGAGGAGCCTAAAACCGCAGTTAACACCCTCCTCTCCTACCTATTCGGAGATGCCTTCTTCCTTAACGTCCTCTCTATCAACCTCAGGGTTCTCTTCGGGAGAGGGCTTTATGACCTTGACTTTCCCAAAGCCCATGGTGGTCTTGCGACCAACTCCCGCGAACTCACCGAACTTGGCAAGGGCGTTTATCCATCTCAGAACCTCCCTGTCTTCCGAGTCCACGAAGAAGACAACCCGTCCCGTGAAACCGACCACCTTACCAAGTCTGGACAGCTCAACCTTTTTAGTCCTTATCCAAGCTCCCGAAACTTGAATATCTCTTTCCAGAACTTTTCTTAGGTTCTTATCTATCCTTACATCACCAAAAGTTACCCACTTCCTTATGAGACTCTTAAAAACAAGAGAGGGATCGGGGAGAGGATAATCGCTCTTTCCCTTTCTGAAGGTGGTCGGTGTAAGGAAGTCCATGACTATAGTCTTATCCTCCGACGCTTCCTCGTAGATCCTCCTGTAGGAGATGATCTTCTCTTCGGATATGTATGGTCTCTTCAACTTCCTCAGCCTCACATCCCCGATCCTGAGTTCCCCGCTCTCCTTAAGCATAAATGTGGATAGAAAGCACGGGAAAAGGTCCTCCCTAAGGAAGGATATCTCAACAACTATCTTGTCAACGGTTCTCTCCTCACCGAAAAAGGGTCTAAACCAGATACAGAAGGGTTTTAAACGTGAAGGTTTGTGAAGCTCACGGGCGAGGTTTTCACTGAGAAGCGAAAAGAAAAGGGCATGGACTCTATCGGGTGTTATCTCGGAAGAAAGGACCTCTCTCTCAGGTTTGAACCCAACGCCCATGAGAACGGGCATAGCTCCACACCCTGACCCAGATTATACTCCATACCCGAAACTCACAAGGAGGACCTTGACCCCCGCGATAAACCTTCCGCGTTCTCCTCCTCTAGAATAGGTCCTTATGAGGGCAGTTGTTCAGAGGGTAAAGAGGTCCTGGGTAAAGGTCGGCGGGAAGACCGTAGGAGAAATAGGAAGAGGTCTGAACGTCCTTCTGGGTGTGGGTAAAGGGGACACGGAGGAGGATGCGAGAAAGCTTGCCAAAAAGATAGTAAACTTAAGGATCTTTGAAGACGAGAG
>JAJRQX010000184.1 GCA_024280065.1 Aquificota bacterium | reverse complement strand
GGAAGGAACACTATCTTCTTTGCGTCCAGCTTCTTTATTATCCTGGGTGCGTTTGCGGATGTGACACATACATCCACTTCGGCCTTCACCTCCGCTGTGGTGTTTATGTAGGCAACGAAGGTGGCATCCGGGTGCTTCTGTCTCAGCATCCTTACCTGATCCGCCGTCACCATATCCGCCATGGGACAGCCCGATTCGGGGTTGGGGTGGAGGACCTTCTTTGAAGGGTTGAGGATCTTGGCGGTCTCGCACATGAACCTGACACCGCAGAAGACGATGATGTCCGCTTCCGTCTCCGCGGCCCTCCTGGACAGTTCAAGGGAGTCCCCTATGAAGTCTGCTATATCCTGGACCTCAGGTCGCTGGTAGTAGTGAGCCAGGATGATAGCGTTCTTCTCCTCAGCGAGCCTTCTCACCTCCCCCTGAAGGTACTTTATCTCATCTGTGGAAAGTTCCTTTTCCTGAGTGAGAGCGAAACTGACACCCATGCCTTTTCCTCCTTCTGTAGGTAAGGTTATAATTTAGCTGGCTCAGGGAGGTCAATCAACCGTGCGTATCATCTTAGCCTCCTCATCACCCAGGAGACGGGAGATCCTGTCAAAGCTGGGTTTGGAGTTTGAGGTTGTTCCCCCACAGGTTGAGGAGGGAACCTTCGGTGATCCTGTAGCGACCGCAAGAAGGCTGTCCCTCCTGAAGGCGATAGACGTCTGGAAGAGGAATAAGGATGCTCTCGTCATAGGAGCGGACACGTTGGTTTACATAAAGGACCGCATACTAGGGAAACCCAAAGACGTGGAGGAGGCAGTTCGTATGCTGAGGACCCTATCCGGAAGGTGGCACAGGGTGGTAACCGCAGTCTCCTTCGTGGCCAGAGGTATCAGGAGGACGGTCCACGACATCGCAGGGGTTAAGTTCAGAAGTCTGACAGAGGAGGAGATCAGGTTCTACGTCTCCACAGGAGAGCCCCTTGACAAAGCAGGAGCTTACGGGGTTCAGGGTTTCGGGTCCACCATCGTTGAGAGGATAGAAGGGAACTTCTTCACAGTTATGGGTTTGCCTGTGGTTAAGGTTTACGAAGTCCTGAGGGAATTCTCTGTCTTAGGGTCTCAAAGGTGAATACTTCTCCGTCTAGATAGACCCTGA
The DNA here is from genome assembly GCA_024280065.1 of Aquificota bacterium. GTDB lineage: Bacteria > Aquificota > Aquificia > Aquificales > Aquificaceae > Hydrogenivirga. The sequence continues at coordinate 5,542 of JAJRQX010000184.1, read as the reverse complement.
TCTTTTCCGGGAGTCCGTCGTAGGCGGTAAACTCCCTGTCACCCTCCACGGCAACTACCCTGAACATCCTGAAGTTTCCCACCCTAACCCAACCGCCATTTGGGTTGTACACCTCCCCCCACACGTTCCTGTCTTCCGAGTAGAAAAGGGTTCCGTCCCTGAACATGTATCCGCACCTTACCAAACCCGGGTAGTAGCTGCCTCCTGAGGTGATCATGTATAGAGAGGTTTCCTCCACGTATATCCTCTCTGCACCGAAGACCTTCCTCTGAAGGTCCCAGAAGAGGGTGGCGAGGAGGACCGTTCTCTCCGACCTCTCTTCCACGCTCAGGCTCGTACTAACACCCCTTGAGAAGACGAGAAGTAAGAGGGAGACGGAGACACCGAAGAGGATCAGGACAACCAGAATCTCGGTTAACGTGAAGCCCTTACTTTTCTTCATACCTGATCAGAAACACACCACCGAGCCTGTAGGTAACCTCCCTTACAACGGGATAGTCCGGAACATCCCTCCTTTCAACACTGACGCCTTCAAGGTCTCCCTCCTTCACCTTCCTGTCAAGGGTGATGACGTCCTTCAGCCTCTCCTCTGCGGAGGAGATTTCTTTAGTCAGGTAAGATAAGACCTCAAGGAGCGTTGTGAAAGCTACAGCTATAATGGACAGAGCTATGACGACCTCTATCAGGGTGAAGCCTTCATATCTTCCAGATGTCAAGGTCATCCTCCGTTCCCTCCTCCCCGTCAGGGCCTAAGGACTTGAGCTCAAAGGGGTTGTTTACCCCAGGAGAGATGTATATGAAGTCCCTCCCCCAGGCGTCCTTGGGAACCTTGTCAAGGTATCTCCTCCACTTCTTCGGGACCGGCGGTGTGGTGGGTCTCTCCACGAGGGCCCTGAGGCCCTGCTCTGTTGTGGGGTAGAACCCGTTGTCTAACTTGTACTGTTCAAGGGCGCTCTTTATGGCCTTCATCTGGATCTTTGTCTGCTCTATCTTGGCCTCATCAACCCTGCCCGTGATCCTGGGAACTATGATGGCGGCTATGAGGCCGAGTATTATGAGGACAACGAGGACCTCTATCAGCGTGAAGCCTTTCCTTCCGTATTTCTCCTCAAGCCTCTTCTCAACCTTTTTCAGAACCTTGCTGTATAGAGCCTGGGATATCAGGACCACCGCTACCAGAAAGGGTATCCCTATCAGAAAGGCGAGAACCAGGACCTTCAGAAACCATAGGACCCAAGCCCAGAGGGAAACGTCCTGCTCCATGTTCTACCTCCTAAGAGACGACTATGTTTATGAGCTTATTTGGAACGTAGATGACTTTCCTTATCTCCCTGCCGTCAATGTAGGTCCTTACCCTTTCGTTCCTGAGTGCTATCTCCTTGGCGGTTTCCTCGTCAGCACCGAATGGTATCCTCACCCTGGCCCTCACCTTGCCGTTCACCTGAACAGGTATCTCCACCTCCTCAAGGGAGAGGGCTTCTTCATCCGGTTCTGGGAAAGTAGCCTCGGATATGAGACCTTCTTTGCCTATTTCCTGCCACAGCTCCTCACATATGTGGGGTGTTATGGGAGCGAGGAGTAGGAGGACAGTTTCAACCCCCTCCTTAAGGACCTTCCAGTCCTTGTCCGTTTTGGGTTTGAATTCCGTTAAGGTATTCAGGAGCTTCATTATCTTGGCTATGGCGGTGTTAAACTGAAAGTCCCTCTCCATGTCCTGGAGGTAGCCCTTTATGGTCTCGTGAACGGATCTCCTCACCTCTCTCACTTCACCCTCAAGGTCCCTGAATTCCTCCCTTGAGTAATCGGTCTCCCTGAGTCTCTCCGCCCTCTCAAGGACGAAGTTCCAAAGCCTGTTCAGGAACCTGTATGCACCCCTGATCCCTTCCTCCGTCCACTCAAAGTCCTGCTCCGGGGGTGCGGAGAAGAGTATGTAGAGCCTCACCGTGTCCGCTCCATACTTTCGGACCGCCTCTTCCGGGTCAACCACGTTCCCCTTTGACTTGGACATCTTGGCGGACTCACCTATCTTTCCTTCAAGCTTTCTCAGGATCTCCCTGTCAAGACCCAGCTTCTCAAATAGCAGTGAGGCGTTATCTCCAACGGATATCTGGTTCTCCCTGAGGAAGTCCCTAATCTTCATCAGGGATAAAATTATACCGATCAATGAAGAGAGCTATCGTAGTCCCAGCGAGGCTGAGATCCACCAGACTCCCGAAAAAGCCTTTAAGAAGAATAAAGGGTAAACCTCTGATAAGGTGGGTTTTAGAGAGGTGCCTATCGGTGGGGGAGAGGGTTATCCTCGCAACCGACAGCGATGAGATAGCGAGGGAGGTGGCAGACCTTCCCGTGGAGATATTCCTCACACCCTCCGACCTGCCCTCCGGGACGGACAGGGTAGCCCACGTGGTTAAGAACCTTGATCTTGACCTCGTTATAAACCATCAGGGTGATGAACCCTTTGCTTACAGGGAGGACGTTGAGAGGATATTCAAACACCTTGAGGAGTTCCCTGTGGTCACCCTTGCGGTGATGGACCCGGAGGCCCACAGGAGGCCAGAGGATGTCAAGGTAGTGGTGGACAAAGACGGAAGGGCCCTCTACTTTTCAAGGTCACCCATACCCTTCGGGAGAAAGGGCCTTGAACCGCCTTACCCTCTCAAGCACGTAGGAATTTACGGTTTCAGAAGGGATACCATTATACGGTTCGTCGCCTTGAGGAGGACACCCCTTGAGGAGATGGAGAGCCTTGAACAGCTCCGTCTCCTTGAGAACGGTATACCCGTTAAGGTCCTTATAACCAGGAACCTCTACCACGGCGTTGACACGGAGGAGGACGTGAAAATAGTGGAGAGATTACTTGAGACCCAGGAAGCTTAAGACCCTGTCCTCAAGGAGGATCCCGATGAAGCACCCAAGCGACAGGAACGGCCCGAATGGTATGGCAAACTTGACGGTTTTTCTTCTGATTACAGTCGGGAATGCGAAGAGGAGTCCGAGGAAGCTCCCGAGAAATAAGGAGGCTAAAGCACCGTAAGGTCCTGTAACCGACCCTATGAAGGCGAGGAGCTTAACGTCACCGAAGCCCAAACCTTCTATCTTCCTGAACCTTACGTAGTAGAGATATATGGCTAGGGAAACACCACCGCCGAGAATGGCCCCCAAAATGCTCTCCGTAAGGTTTAAGGTCTCCCTAAAGGGAGATACTATAAGGCCTAGGGCTATTCCGGGTAAAGTTATCTGGTCAGGGAGAATGAACCACCTTAGGTCTATGAGCGATAGGACCAAAAGGGCGGAGAAGAAGAGGTAGTAAACCAGGAAGTCAAGGGAAAGGCCCCACCTTTGGTAGGAGAATACGATCAGGAGACCGCTCAGGAGCTCAACCACAGGATACTGGGGGGATATCTTCGCACCACAGAACCTGCACCTCCCCTTCAGGAGTATGTAGGAGACCACAGGTATGTTGTCATACCATCTTATCCTTGAACCGCAGGAGGGACAGGAAGAGGGAGGGCTTATGAGGGATACGTTTCTCGGCAGTCTGTATATGACCACGTTGTAGAAGCTCCCTGCCGCGAGACCGAGGACAAAAAGAAGGACATACTCCATCAGGCCGTCTCTTCCTGGACCTCTTCTCTCCTGAAGAACCTGCTCATGTCAAGAACGAAGGCACTCGCAACGAATACCGAGGAGAAGGTCCCCACAACCACACCCACCACAAAGGCGAACATTATATTGGATAGGGCGTGGCCACCTATCAGGAAGAGGACGGAAGCGGTTGCGAAGGTGGTCAGGGACGTCATCACCGTCCTTGAGAGGGTCTGGTTTATGGAGAGGTCCATGATATCCTCTAAGGGGAGACCTTTCCTTACCCTTAAGTTCTCCCTTATCCTGTCAAAGATGACGACCGTGTCCGCCACCGAGTAGCCCGCGACTATGAGGAGGGCGGAAACTACTTCTAAGTTCACCTCCCTGTAAGTTAAAGAGTATGCACCGACGACTATCAGGACGTCGTGTATGAGGGCGAGAAGTGCCCCCACACCCCACACGGGCTTGAACCTGAAGGCGAGGTATAGGAGGATACCTCCTAAGGCGGTAAGTATCGCAAAGACGGCCTTTCTCCTAAGCTCTTCACTTATAACCCCCCCTATCCTCTCCTCCCTGATCAGGTCGTATCCCGACACTTTCTCCAGGTTCTCCTTAACAGCTCTCACGTCCTCCCCTTCCCTCACCTTGATTATGTAGGTACCCTCCTTAGTCTCCTGAACGAGGAAGGATCCTACCCCTGCTTCTTTAACCGCCTTCCTAACCTCCGATATGGCCACCTCCTTCTGGAACCTGATCTCAATAACCGTCCCTCCAGTAAAGTCAAGGCCCAGGTTCAGGCCTCTGAATGAAAGTAGCAACAAACTGCCGAGGACAAGAGCTAACGACACACCGTAGGATACGAACCTCCACCTTAAAAACCTGAACCTTATATCCATATCACATCATCCTGCACTTGGTGTTTATCAGGCCGAAGTTGCCTCCCTTCTTCCTGTAGAGTATTCTGAGATGGCCCGTCTCTATATCCACAAAGGGGATGAACATGGCTCCCGTCTCCTCAAGCTCAACAATGGCGTCTTCAACGCTCATAGGTTTCTCAACCGCCAAGTCCTCCTCAACTATAAGAGGTCTCTCCCTCTCCTCGGGTGCGAGGGTCCCGGGGGAGTGCATCTTTTCCTTTATCTTGGCGGATTCCCTTCTCAGCTCAAGTCTCCTCTGCTTTAGCTTTATCAGTTGCCTCTCTATTTCGTCAAGGACCTGGTCAAGGGCTGTGAAGACGTCCGTATCCTCCTCCCAGGCATGTATGGACCCGTGGGGTAGGGTCTTCAGATACATGTGCATGTCAACCCTGTAGAGGGTGGGCCTGCTGTCACCCGCGTAGTCCTTGGACCTTGACCTGACGCTTGAGACGGATACGACCACCTCAACCTGGTCTTCTCCCGCCTCCCTCAGATACCTCTCAAACCTCCTCAGCTTGCTCTCAATAAAGGCCTTCATGGCGTCGCTTATCTGGATATCAACTCCCCTGAACTCAATGTTCATAGCCTCACCTCCGTGGAATATTTTACCTGTATCTGAAGACCCTAAGGTCAGGCTCGGGGAGAAGCCTACCTATCCTGATACCAGGTTCAAAGGGCTGGGTCTCCTCAAAAGAATCAGGGATGAGGACCGTCTCGTCCGCCACGTTGTTATCTATCCTTACCCTGAGTTCAACACCGTTTAAGGTAAATGTCTCCTTAACACCAAGCAATACGGCGGTTCTTTCGTTCATGAGGACCTCTTGGAACTTTTCCATCTCGTGGGTCCAGAGGTTCCAGTGACCGATCTCATCAACGAGGGTCCTGTATGCCACTATGTATATACCCTCCTCTTCCACCGGAACCGCCTCTTCCCTGAGGTCCGCATCCTCTATGGTGGGTAATGCGGGAACGGTTATATCGTAAACCTCAACGCCGAAGAAGTGCCTGAGTAGTTCTGACAGTGTGTATCCCTCCGACCT
>JAJRQX010000183.1 GCA_024280065.1 Aquificota bacterium | reverse complement strand
GTCCCTGGCTGCGTAATACTCAAGCTTGTCCGTGAACTCATCCAGTGCTTTAACAGCTCCAACCACCTGTGCGAGCAGGACAAGAAAGTTATCTATAACCTTAAGCTCCTCACGTGTAAAGATGTCCGTTAGAACCATACCCGCTCTGACAACACCGCCTACGGAGGGTTTTCTCAGTCTTCTTGTCCTTAACACCAGGTTTCCAGAATGCTCCTTTACAGGCCTTAGCCTCAGATACAGGTGTTCAAAGTCCGGATTTTCATCCACCAACTCCTTTATCCTGTTCTCTATATCTGGGTTCCTTTCAGTATTCCAGAAGATGTAGCATACACTCTTTCTTTTATCCGAGAAAACAAAGAATGTACACAGAAAATTTGATACTTTATCCACCTTGCTCAGGATTGATTTGGTCGTCTTTTTCCAGTCCCTCACAACGTCCGAGGTCAGGACAAGCCCCTGGATTAACCTTAGTTCCATCTCAAATATGTCTCTGTCAACAGCCACACTGTTCAGTCTGTCCACGAGAGCGATGAGTCCTCTCCTTATTTCGTTTAGCTCTTCAAAGTTTAGGTCTATATCCTTGAACTTCATTTTTGACAGGTCTTTGATGGACCTTATCCTGTCTATTTCCTCCCTGAGCAGGCCTATAGCCAGGGCTATCTTCTTTCTGAGTATGTAGGTAACCAGTGTAGCTCCAGCGATAGGGGTAAGGAATGCAACGGTGAGAACCTTCACAATGAAGGTTTCTCCCTGGTTTTTGCCTCCAAAAGAAATGTAGGTGAGGTAGACCGTCAGGGTTAAGATCAGGGCAACCGACAGGGCAACTATTAGTATAAAGAATGTGATGTTCCTATAAACGGTTCTTTTCATGATGGTTCTCAAGAGGCTCATAAGAGTTAAGATAGAAAACTACCCTAAACATTTTCAACAAGCCTCTTTAACATGTCTTCAAGATGTCTGTTCCTTTCTTTGCACTGTCCGAGTTCATAACTCAGTTTTTCTATCTTTGAAGTTATATAATTAAGCTGACAGATTATCTCATTAAGGGCTTTATAGAGGTTTTCTTGGTTATTGTGAACGTCATAATACATCTTAAGAGCATCTCTTATTATACTTATCTCCTTTTTATTCGTACTGCATTTGAGATTTTCAAGGATCTCCAAGGTATCATCATCAAATACATAGGTTTTCTTCTTCACCCCACACCTACCCCCTATCCTGGAGGCAGATAAAAGCAATTATTATTTAACGATAAAACTTCCTTTTTTCCTTTGCAAACCCGTTATTTTCTGTATTTTTCGGGTAAAATCCCGTGAAAGGGTTGTATGCATCCCCGGAAGGTGAGATCGCGGGATTCAGGTGGTCTTCCGACAGGCACGTGCCAATCAATGACTTTCAACATGGTATTGTCAGGCTCTTCCCTTATTGTTATCTTATAAATTCAAGTGAGGTAAGGGCATGTTTGAGAAGTTTACGGAAAGGGCAAGACAGGTAATACTTCAGGCCCGTGAGGAGGCACTTGACCTGGGCCACAGCTACCTCGGTAGCGAACACATACTCCTTGCTCTGATAAAGGAGGAGGACATACCGACCCTGGTCCTCTCCAAATTCGGCCTGTCTCCCGAGAAGGTAAAGAAGGCCATAATGGGTCAGATAAACAAGGGATCCCACACGGGGGAGATACTCTTCGCTCCTGATGCCAAACGTGTTATAGAGTTTGCTGTGGAGGAAGCGAGGATCCTCCACCATCAGTTCGTGGGTCCCGAACACCTGCTCATAGGAATAGTCCGTGAGAAAACGGGACTTGGGGGGAGGATACTGAGGGGGTTTGGTCTTGATGAATATTCCGTGAGGCGTGAGGTCCTGCAGATACTTGGGGAGCTGCCTCCCCAGGAGAGCGTCAAGTACGCACCTACACCCAACCTTGACAGGTTTTCAAGAGACCTCACCCAGATGGCGAGGGAGGGTAAGCTTGACCCTGTGATAGGCAGGGAGCGTGAGATAGAGAGGGTGATCCAGATACTCGTCAGGAGACGCAAGAACAACCCTGTCCTCCTTGGAGATCCTGGAGTCGGAAAAACCGCTATAGTTGAGGGCTTAGCCCAGAGGATAGCCAACAAGGAGGTTCCCGAACCGCTGCTCAACAAGAGGGTTGTCGCACTTGACCTTGCAGCTCTGGTTGCAGGGACGAAGTACAGGGGACAGTTTGAGGAGAGGTTAAAGAACATCCTTAAAGAGCTTGAGAAGGCTCCCAACGTGATCCTCTTCATAGACGAGATCCACACTCTGGTCGGTGCGGGCTCAGCCGAAGGGTCTATAGACGCCTCAAACATGCTGAAGCCCGCCCTCGCGAGGGGTGAGATACAGGTGATAGGTGCGACGACCCTTGACGAGTACAGAAAGTATATAGAGAAGGACGGCGCCCTTGAGAGGAGGTTCCAGCCGGTCCTCGTTGACCCGCCATCTGAAGAGGATACCCTCAAGATCCTCTACGGACTCAAGGAGAAGTTTGAGGAGTTCCACGGTGTTGAGTACACACCCGAAGCCCTTGAGAAGGCGGTGACCCTCTCGGTCAGATACATAACTGACAGGAACCTTCCCGACAAGGCCATAGATGTGGTTGACGAGGCGGGAGCTCTGGTCAAGCTCAAGGCCATGAACCTGCCTCCCGAGCTGAAGGAGCTTGAGGAGAAGATAAAGAAACTTGAGAAGGAGAAGGAGGAAGCTGCCAACGAACAGGACTACGAGAAGGCGGCCAGGATAAGGGATGAGGAGCTCAGGCTTAGGGCGAAGTTTGAAAGCATGAAGGCAAGGTGGAAGCAGGAGATGGAGAAGGACAGGCCTAAGGTTACAGCCGAGGACGTGGCGGAGGTGGTGGCAAGATGGACGGGCATACCTGTGAAGAGGGTCCACGAGAGCGACATGGAGAAGCTCCTCCATATAGAGGAAGAGTTGAAGAAGCGTGTTGTCGGTCAGGATGAGGCTATAAGGGCGATAGCGAGGGCGATAAGAAGGTCAAGGGTGGGTCTTAAGGGAAGACACAGGCCGATAGGCGTGTTCCTGTTCCT
>JAJRQX010000182.1 GCA_024280065.1 Aquificota bacterium | reverse complement strand
GGAGCACGATCCTGTCCGTCCTCCAGTCCATAGACCTCACAAACCAGAGGGTCGGAAACACAGCCAAAGCCCTTCACATACTCGCCAAGATGATAGAGGAGTTTGAAAGAACCATGAAAGGTGAAAAGGACATCAAAGAGGCTTACAAACGCGTTGAGGATCTTTACGAGGAGTTTCGTAGGATACCCAAGCTCAGGGATGAGAGGGAGATAATTGCCAAGGTAGAGGGTAAAAAGATAGACAGGGATAAAGATATGGTCGGGGAAAGACTTGAGGACATTGAAACGGATGTTGAGCTCTTTTAAGGAGGTGGTCCGATGAAGAGGGCCCTCGCGATTGATGACTCGGCTACCATGAGAAATCTGGTCAAGATCGCTCTTGAGTCCGCCGGGTTTCAGGTGGATACCGCTGAAAACGGGCAGGTAGCTCTTGAACTTACGAAGAAGAACACCTACGACCTTATTATCACCGACATAAACATGCCCGTGATGGACGGCCTTCAGTTCATAAGGGAGTTCAGGTCCAAAGACAGAACCACACCCATACTTATCCTGACCACCGAGACGGAGGCAGCAAAGAAGGAAGAAGCCAAGAGGCTCGGGGCCACAGGATGGATAGTCAAACCTTTCAAACCCGAAGACCTCGTTAAGGTGGTCAGGAGGGTGGTGAGATGAAGTTTCTGATAAAGTTCAGACTCGGGAAGAGCATCTTTGAAAGGGCCATAGACCCGAGATTCTACATAGAGGACCTAAAAGAGATAGGCAGAGCGGAGGTAAAGGTCATTAAGGAGAACATACCTTCACCTGAGGAGGAACCTACGGATGAGCATTGTTTTCACGCGGACATCATCCTTGAAACGGACAGATCCAAGGAGGAAGTCCTTGAGATCCTTGAGTTCATTCTGGAGGACGGGGTTGAGGTTGAGGTCCTTGAGGGAGAAGAGGAGAAGAAGCATAGACCTGAGGAGGAAAAAAAGGAAGAGGGTGAGATACCCCAGGCTCTCCTTGATAACTACAGACTTGAAACAGAAGAGATCCTCTCAAGACTAAGATCAGCCCTGGAGGAGCTGTATGAGAACCCCGGAAACCTTGACCTTATAAACGACGTCTTCAGGAGCTTCCATACACTGAAAGGGAACACGGGCCTGATACTCTCATACAGGGAGGAGCCCAACCTGAGGTACATACACGAGATAACCCACAGAGCGGAGACAGTTCTGCAGAAGGCAAGGGACACGGGGATAGGCCTCACCAACAGACAGGTGGAGATCCTCCAGGAGATAGTTGATAGGCTTGACGACCTGTTTATCGCATTCACGGAGGGTAGGGAAGAGGATGCGGAGGATGTCTATTCCCTTCTTGAAGAGTTGAGTTCGGCTGAAAAAAGAAAGGACAGCATGATCAGCGGTGAAGGGCTACCGCCGGACCTTTCTGCCCTGATCAACGTAGCCTCTCAGTATATACCTGTGTTCAGGGAGCTGTGCTCTAAGGGTGAGATAAACGAGGAAGAAGAGGAATTCTTCAGAAGAGCACTCCTGACCCTGTACAAGGTGACGAAGGACCTAGGCTTTGAAGACCTTAACCGTAAGATAAAGGACCTGCAGAACGCCTTTGGAAACGTGGACTTTAGGGAGTTCTGTCAGAACCTTGAGGAACTGGCATCAGACCTGAACAGGATCGTGGAAGAAAGGTCCAAAGAGGCCCGTGAGGAAAGAAGGGAGGAAAGGAAAACCCTTGACACTTCAAGGTACGTGGCAAGAACGAGCTATCTGAAGGTGGAAGAATCCCTGGTAAAAGACCTTATGGATATAGTTGGCGAGCTTTCCGTTTTCAAGGAATGGATATACATCTTCGCCGCCAAGCTGGACAGGGTCTACGGTGTTCCGGAAGCTAGCAGGGAGCTTAAGGATAACATAAGGCGTTTCAGGAGCTTGATGGACAGCCTCCAGCGGACAGTCCTTGAGATGAGAATGATTCCTGTCTCTACGCTACTTGAAAGATTCCCCAAGCTGGTAAGGGACCTGTCAAGGTTGCTCGGCAAGAAGGTTAAACTGGAGATAGAGGGTGGAGAGACCAAACTGGACAAGGTTATAGTGGAGAGGATAGCGGAGCCCATGATCCACCTTATCAGGAACGCCGTAGACCACGGTATAGAGACACCGGAAGAGAGGGAAAGCCTCGGAAAGCCCGTGGAGGGAACGGTCAAGATAAGGGCCTATCAGGAGGGAGGTTCTGTCATAATTGAGGTCTCAGACGACGGGAGGGGAATAGACGTTGACAGGGTCAGGAGGAAGGCGGTAGAAAGGGGACTGTACACGGAGGAGGAGATATCCAGGATGAGCGATGAGGAGGTCATGCAGATAATCTTTCAGCCCGGCTTCTCCACCAAGGACCAAGCAACCGAGCTGTCCGGAAGGGGTGTGGGTATGGACGTGGTGGCAAACACAGTAAGGGAGTTCGGGGGTGATGTGGAGATCAGAAGCCAGAAGCATATCGGGACCACTGTTAGACTGACCCTGCCCCTTACCCTTGCCATAAGGAAGGTCCTCCTCGTCAGGATAGGGAGCGTTACTTTCGGTGTTCCCGCCGAGAATGTAGGGGAGGTCCTGAAGGTAAGCAGGGAGTCCATAAAGTCCATCAAAGGGACAAAGGTTATATACCACAGGGACAGGGTCCTTGAGCTTGAGTTCCTGGGAGAGAAGCTGGGTGTAAAAAGCTCCTCCAACGGGACCGTAACCCTCCTCGTTGACAATAATCTCACCAGGGGCGTTGTTGTGGACGATGTAGTAAGCACAATAGACACAGTTGTCAAGCCGATACCAGATATGATAGCCACAGCGGAGGAGATAAGTGGTATAACGATCCTAGGAGACGGAAGCGTTGTATACATACTTGAGGTTCTGAGGTGAGCAGGATAAAGGTCCTCGTTGTTGATGACTCCGCCTTCATGAGGAAGGCGATAAGGGAGATCCTTGAGTCGGACCCGGATATAGAGGTGGTAGATACAGCGAGGAACGGCCTTGAGGCTCTTGAGAAGGTTAAGAAGCTCAGACCAGACGTCATCACCCTTGACATAAACATGCCTGTAATGGACGGTAAGGAAGCTCTGGCCAGGATAATGGAAGAGTGTCCTACCCCTGTGGTAGTTGTCTCCTCCCTAACACAGGAGGACGCACCGATAACCATGGAACTGCTTGACATGGGTGCTTTTGACTACGTTCCCAAACCCTCTGGAACGATATCCCTTGACATACACAAAGTAGCGGATGAGATAGTGGCAAAGGT
>JAJRQX010000181.1 GCA_024280065.1 Aquificota bacterium | reverse complement strand
GGCTCGGCTGCGGTATAGCGATAATCTACAAGAGAAGGCCGGAGCCGAACAAGGCTGAGGTCCTTGACGTTGTAGGTGATATAGAGGGTAAGGAGGCGATAATAATTGACGACCTGATAGACACCGCCGGGACCGTGGTTGCGGCGGCCAACATGCTCATAAACAAGGGGGCGAAGAGGGTCATAGCCTGTGCCACCCACGGTGTCCTATCTGGTCCCGCAATTGACAGGCTCACCGACTCCCCCATAGAGCAGGTGATAATAACCAACACCATACCCGTTGAAGGTAAGATGTTCACCAAGCTCAAGGTGGTGTCCGTCGCTCCCCTTCTCGGAGAGGCGATAAGGAGGATACACGAGGAGGAGTCCGTAAGCTCACTCTTTACCTAAAACTCAAGGTTCGCATAGTCCCGAAGAGCCTTTGACTGGATCTCAAGGACCTCGGGGGGAGACAGTCCGTATGTCTTCAGTGTATCCCTTATAGTCCGGAAGTTCCACCTCTGAACGCTCTCAACTATGGTAAGGAGGTCTCCAAGGGGTCCCTTCCTTGAGAGGATCGCCTCCTTTACGTCCTCCTCAAGCCACATGGCCTTCACAGCTTCCTCCTTGGGGACACCGAGCAGGACGTCTATCAGGGACAGTATGCCGGCTATGAAAGCCTTGTCTGCCGTGTCCCTGTCGTTGAAGACCCTCCTGGCGAGCTTCTCCATAAAGAAACCTCTTATGGACGCTTCCTCAAAGAGGGGGTCCGAGGTGAAGTCCTCCTGCCTTAAAGAATACATGAGTATCAGTACCCACCTGAGCAGGTTCTTGTACCCGAGCATGAGGATGGCATGTCTTATGGACTTTACAGGCTGTCTCAGTGAGTAGTAGGCGGAGTTTATGAGTTGCAGGAGCTTAACGGACAGGTCCGAGAACTTCTTGAAGACCTTTTCAATCTCCCTCACCTCAGCCTCTTGGGAGATCAGGTTGTATAGCCTTATGAGGGCTGTGTATGCGGGTTCTATGGTCTTTGACGCTATCACCTTGGGCTTCTGAAAGAAGTAACCCTGAAAGTAGTCAAACCCCAGCTCACAGCAGAGACTATACATCTCGTAAGTCTCCACCTTCTCAGCTATCGTCTTCACGTTGAAACGCTTCACCTTATCCAGAGCTTCAGCGAGGGTCTCCTCATCGTATTCAAGGACATCTATCTTCACGTAGTCCACGAGCTTCAGATACGGTATGAGCTCCTCCGAATAGACGAAATCGTCCAAGGAAAGCTCGTAGCCGAGCTCTTTCAACCTTGTCATGTTTTGGAGGAAGGACTCGCTCAGAACGGAGGTCTCAAGGATCTCAAAGCCTATCCTGTCCGAAGGAAGGACCTCAACTACACTGAGGATATCCATAGTCTCGTCAATGTTTATGAATCCCTTCTTGTCCCTTAATATGGGCTTCAGGCCGAAGGAGCTCATCAGGCTCTCTATCACCTTGACGGTGGCGGTCTTTCCTTCTTTGAAGTCGGCCTGATCCGTGAAACCCGACCTGAAGAGGAGCTCGTAGGCGAAGATCCTGCCGTTCTGGTCTATAATAGGTTGCCTCGCTATGAATATCTTTACCACAGGTCTTATTATAGTGGTATAATCTCCGATCTGGCACACCACGGAGGAGGTCCATGAAACGCGTAAAGGTGAAGCTGGAACCCAGGACACCCGGAAAGAAGAGCGAGCTGAAGCGCAGGAGGAGGGAAGGTTATATACCCGTTGAGATCTACGGTAAAGGTGTTGAAAACGCCCACGCCTGGATGAGCATCAAGGATTTCCTGAACCTGCCACACGGTGAAACCTTCATGATGGAGGTGGAGCTTAACGGGGAGAGGAGGGTCTGCATACTCAAAGATGTTCAGTACGGGTGGCTCGGAGACAACCCCATACACGTGGACCTCTACGACTTGGCGAACGTCCAGGAGATAGAGGTTGAGGTTCCGATTGAGTTCGTCGGAACCCCCGCAGGCGTTGAGATGGGAGGGACCTTTGAAGCGGTTATGCACACCCTGACGGTGAAGGCGAGGCCCGCGGACCTTCCCGATAAGATAACCGTTGATGTAAGCGGCCTCGGTCTCGGGGATGCCATTCATGTCAGGGACATAAAACCGCCCGAGGGGTGCGTCATACTTGACAATCCTGAGGAGACGGTGGCCATAGTGATAGAACCTGAGGCTGAGGAAGGTGCGGAAGAGGAAACCCAGGAAGGTGAGACCTCCCAGACCTCTGAATGATCAGGTTGGTTGTGGGCCTCGGCAACCCTGGAAAGGAATACGAGAACACACGACACAACGTTGGTTTTATGGTAATCGACGAGATCCTGAGGAGATTCAGGGTCAAAGACTCTTCGGAGGAGGCACTATCCTTAGTCTACAGGCTGAGGATAGGGGGAAGGGAGGTGGTCTTTGCAAAACCCCAGACCTACATGAACAACTCGGGCCTCGCAGTTGAGAACCTCCTTGATGAGACAGGAGCGAAACCCGAGGAGATGCTCGTGGTTTACGACGACCTTGATCTTCCGCTGGGCATGACGAGGCTCAGACTGGAGGGAAGCTCGGGCGGTCACAGGGGTATGGAGTCCATAATAAGCACCATAAAGACATCAAGGTTTCCCAGGCTGAGGGTGGGTATAGGGAGACCAAAGAGGAAGGAGGAGGTGGTCCGCTACGTCCT